>CADBZI010000046.1 GCA_902799015.1 uncultured Lachnospiraceae bacterium
CGTTCGACTTGCATGTGTTAAGCACGCCGCCAGCGTTCATCCTGAGCCAGGATCAAACTCTCGAAAAAAATTTGATCAGGGTTCGGAAAATCTTGCTGACTTTCTTTACCTTATCCTTACTGTTTTTAAAGGTCAGTTCCTTAGAATGATTCAGCACTCCCACGCTCAGAATACTTCGTATTCTTCGCTGTGATCGTTCAGAGGCGCTTCGCGCCTTGCCCGCTCCTTCGAAGTGACCTGAATCCGTCTGACAAGCAAGCTTGTCATCCTGGATTCCGCTCCCTTCAAGGAGTGCTGACTTTTTTTCAGAATCTTCAAGGTTGTTTCACTGTTCAGTTATCAAAGAACTCTTCTTCGGATTCTCATCCGAGCGGAGAAGGAGGGATTTGAACCCTCGCGCCGCTATTAACGACCTGCACCCTTTCCAGGGGTGTCCCTTCGGCCAGCTTGGGTACTTCTCCAAAAATACATTTGCCCGAATTAAACCGGTATTTGATTGTATGGTCGAAACGCATCTCTATGCTCTTGACCAAGCGGAGAGGATGGGATTCGAACCCATGCGCCCTTGCGGACAAACGGTTTTCAAGACCGCCTCGTTATGACCACTTCGATACCTCTCCAAAGCCGCTTTCCGAATCAGCGCAAGAGTGATAATATCATTTGAAGAAGGGATTGTCAACGAGTATTTTCATACTTGCCGCAAAATATTTTCTGTGCATTTTATTCTTCCTGGAAGGAATCCTCCCAGCCGACGTTGGCCGCCCCGACACTCGTCGCCCCTTCTTCGATCTCGGATACATTGATGGCGAGTTCATACTGTCCATTTTCAAGGACAGCATTATATTGCACATCCTCTTCCTCACTGAATGTCAGATATTCATAGTTTCCCTCAGGGCCGAAGGTTTCCGCCAGTCCGTACCATTCCGTTCCGGAACCATCCTTTATATGATAGGTGCCCGCGGGGAGATCCGTCTTCGCCGAACTGCTTCCTCTGACAAATACAACCGAAACCAGTTGGTCGTCGGTGTCATACACCTCAAAGCACATTCCGCTCGAATCCTCGGATCCTTTCACCGTGAAGGTAAGGCCGGACTCTGTTCCTGTGATGTCAGGATTGCGCCAAAGCAGGCCGCTGTCCGGCAGCTCCTGTACACAGGCTGCCGCGCGCTCCTGGCTATCCTGCCAGGAACTGTTTTCAAATGCTTCTCTGGCGGAATAATACTTCCCGATGCCTGCCATCGCGCAGCCTTTCAGGTACTGATAATATCCTTCTCCGCGCGCGGCATCATAGAAGCCCTGCACATCCACTTCGCTCGAGTCCTCTCCTCTTGTCATCAGAAGCAGCGGAACCAGGGTATCAAACACGGACTGATCAATCTGATCTGACAGAGCAAGGCCAAACCGTTCCTGCACCTGATGCAGTGCTTCGATCGTTTTGGTGCCAATTGCACCATCCACCGTGATGTCGCAGCCGAATTCTACTAGCATCTGCTGTAAGCCAATCCCTGCATCACCCTTGTAGCCGTCCTCGATCACACCACCTTTAAGCAGAAACTTCCTTGTCGTACGAAGCGTCTGATCTCCCATCGCAAGCATGATCTTGTGAACAGACTCTCTGTCCATGGTCAGAGAAGGCTCCGCTTCTGTCTCGGATTCTGCTTCGGTTTCTTCTTCAGACTCCGCTGCCGGCTTCGCTTCGGATTCTGCTTCGGACTGTGCTGCAGGATTCGTTTCCATTTCTGCCAGGATTCCCGCTTTCGTCTCCGCCGCTGTTTCCGTCTCCGACTCCATTTCCTCGATCAGCTGCCCCGCCTCATCAGCCGGTTCCTCTGCGTATGCAAGAGCAGGCACAGAAACAGCCATGATCACAGCAACATACAATCCGGGCAACAGGTGTTTTTTCATATGAATCTCCATTCCGCCGCCTTTGGCTGGCGGCACAAATAGTGTTCAAGAACGCCAACGGCTTTCTTTCACATTACTTCCTCTGCATAGGAATATAAAAACCTCTTGTGATGCAGGCGCTCAGTCTTTTTGTCTGCTTCCGAGAAAAAGGCCTGCGATGGCCAGATCCTCCGGCGTTGTGATCTTGAGGTTCTGCCAGGAGCCCTCTGTCAGTCTGACCCGTACAGCTGTCCCGCGCTCTACGACCATCGCGTCATCTGTCACATCCGTGAAGCCTTCCTCCATCAGTTTCCGGTAAGCATGGTAGACCAGCGAAAATGAAAAAACCTGCGGTGTCTGAATCTGCCACAGAAGCCTGCGGTCAGGCGTCTTTGCCGCAAATCCATGTTCATCCGCGATCTTGATCGTATCCTTTACCGGCATGGCGCAGACACAGGCGCGATACGCCTCCGCGTCCCGAAGTGTCCTCGTCAGGATTGCATGATCGACAAGCGGACGGGCCCCGTCATGGATAAAGATCATACTGTCTGCGTCGTTACGCTTATTTCCATCGATGCCTTTCTCTGACTCGTGATCGATATTTGGAAATGCGTTCTTGTCTGCATCGCCGTGCGGGAGAATCCTTCCGGCTTCCTTCAGACCTTCCCAGACCGAAAGATAGCGTTCCGCGCCTCCTGCCACAATGCTGCGCACCTTCTGAAAGCCATAAGCCTGTACGATTTCAGTCCGGCAATAGGCGATCTCTTCAGGGGAAGTGACCAGGATGATATCGCTCACCGGTTCAAAGGTTTCGAATGCTTCCAGAGACCATACAATCACCGGCTTGCCGCACAGATCCAGATACTGTTTTGGGATATCCGTATGCATCCTGCTGCCGCGGCCGGCAGAAAGTACAATTGCGATATTCCGCTGTCTGTTTGTTTCGCTCATATCCGCCATTTCCTCAGCCTTTTCTCTCCACGCTCTCCCAGCTTCAGGTTGCGAGCCGCATTCAGGCTCTTTTTCTCAGCGCTCTCCCAGCTTCAGATTGGGAATCGCGTTCGGGCTCTCTTTCTCAGCGCTCTCCCAGTTTCAGATTGGGAATCGCATTCAGGCTCCAGTCGGAGCGAACGCCCTTGATATATTCATAGTAAGCAGCCGCGCCGATCATAGCCGCATTGTCGGTGCACAGGATCGGACTGGGGCGATAAAACTCCACCTGCCTCTTCCGGCACATGGCTTCCATCGCTTCTCTCAGCGCACTGTTGGACGCAACGCCGCCCGCGATGGCAAACTTCCGGAATCCGTATTCGCGAATTGCTGCTTCACTGTGTCCGACCAGCACGTCAACAACCGATTTCTGAAAAGAGGCAGCCACATCCTCTGTCCGGATCTGCACTCCCTTCATCTTCTTGTCATTCAGATAATTGAGAACCGCGCTCTTCAGACCGCTGAAAGAAAAATCATATTCAGAACCGCGGACCTTTCCGTGCGGAAATTCAATCGCAAGGGGATCTCCCGACCTGGCTGCCTTGTCAATCTTCGGTCCTCCCGGATACCCAAGTCCTATGGCTCTTGCCACCTTGTCGAATGCTTCTCCTGCCGCATCGTCCGCAGTCTTTCCGAGAATCTCATATTCCCCGTAGTCCTTCACACGGACCAGATGCGTGTGTCCGCCGGACACGACCAGGCAGCCAAACGGCGGTTCCAGGTCTGGGTGCTCGATGTAATTCGCACTGATATGTCCCTCGATATGATGCACCCCGATAAATGGAAGGTTCTTCGCCCATGCAATGGCTTTCGCCTCCGCGACTCCCACCAGAAGAGCGCCTACCAGTCCGGGCCCGTAAGTCACTGCAACCGCGTCCATTTCGTCCAAAGACATCTGCGCGTCGTCGAGTGCCTGCTGCACAACCTGGTTGATTCGCTCAATGTGTTTCCTCGACGCGATTTCAGGCACGACACCGCCATACAGCGTATGAATATCAATCTGCGAGGAAATGACATTGGACAGCACTTTTCGCCCGTTTGCCACGACAGCTGCCGCCGTCTCATCACAGGAGCTTTCAATTGCAAGGATGCGAATGTCTGTATGCGCTTCGTTCTGTCTCATATCCGGATCTCTCCTGTTTTCTTTCTCCTTCACTGGTCATTCATTCCTCAAACCCGAGCTCCGCACTCATTCCGTCATGTCCGAAAACCGTATGCGGAAAGATCGCCCTGGCCATCTTTTCATATTCTTCCGGGTGGGTCATGGAAGGACTGTAATGCGTCAGCCACAGCTCCTTTACCTGCGCCTGGTTCGCGATCTGACAGGCTTCTTCGATCATCATGTGCCGGTGCTCCTTCGCGTTCGCGTACTTTTCCGGCTCGCCGTACATTCCCTCGCAGATGAAAAGGTCTGAATCCTTCGCCTGCTCCGGAATTGAGGCGCAGGGTCTGGTATCCGTGACATACGTCAGCTTCAGCCCCTTTCGCGCTCCGCCCAGAACCATTTCCGGCCGGAATTCTCTTCCGGTCTCGGGATCGGTTACCACATTTCCCTTCTGGAGCGGGTTCCAGAATTTCAGTGGAATCTCCGCCTCCTTTGCCCGCGCCGGATCAAACTTGCCTGCACGGTCCAGCATGAGACTGTACCCGTAGCATACCACCCGGTGATTTACACGGAATGCCTTCAGGCGGTACCCGTTCATGGCAAATTCCTGTTCCGGCTGTTCGATCTCCACACAGCGGACTTCAAACGGCAGCTCCGGCGCGATCACCCTGAGAGAATTCACCACCCGCGTCAGGCCTCTGGGGCCGATGATGGTCAAAGGCTCAGTCCGCTCCGCATTTCCCATGGTGAGCAGCAGCCCCGGAAGTCCTCCGATATGATCCCCGTGAAAATGCGTGATGCAGATCACATCGATCGGCTTGAAGCTCCACCCCTTTTTGCGATTTTCGATCTGCGTCCCCTCTCCGCAGTCAATCAGCAGACTGGAGCCGGAGATTCTGGCGATCATGGAGGTCAGATGCCTCCAGGGGAGCGGCATCATGCCGCCGCAGCCCAGCAGACATACATCGATCATATTCGATATGTATCCTTTCTATCCTTCTTCTTTTCGCTTTTCATCACCCTGTCCCGTTTCCGGAACACCCGTCCACAGGATCAGCGCATCTTCTCTCGGAGATTCATAGTATCCGCGCCGCACGCCTTCCTGAACAAAGCCAAGGTTCTGGTACAGCCTAATCGCGTGCTCGTTTGAGCGCCGCACTTCCAGTGTGAAGCGTTCGATTCCATCTGCCCGGCCCATTTTCATCAAGGCTCTGAGCATCTTCTCTCCAATTCCCCGGCGTCTGTATTCCTTTCGCACTGTCACATTTGTGATCTCGGCGATCTCAAAGGATCTCAGATATCCGCAGTATCCTGCGAGAGCTCCATCCATCTCGGCTTTCAGAAAGAGATAGTTCTCTCTCTCCAGCGCATCGCAGAAGGCCTGCGCGCTCCAGGGCAGAGCATAGTTGTCCTTCTCGATCAGCGCCACAGCCGGAATATCCTCCCTGCGCATGAGGCTGATGCAGATCTTGTTCTCCGGGCACTCCGCTCCCGGTCCGGATGTGTACACGGTCTCTTTGGGCATTGTCATTGACCGAGCCTCTGTGCGCGTACGCGCTCTGCCTGTGAAACGCGCAGATAATCGGGACGATGCTGCGCGGCCGTTTCCAGTTTTCCCTGTCTGGCAAGATCCGCAGCCCGCACGGCAACAGACCCGGCCTTCTGCTGGGACAGGTGTGCCGGCGCATACCAGTGAGGCATTGTCAATTGCTCCTCCAGAAGATCCCGGTACACATGCGCGCCGTCTCCGAGCAGAAGAACGGTCTTTCCGCTCTCCTGTGCCAGCTCATTCAGCCGTGTGCACAGCTGCGCAACGCCGATTGCAGTCTGGTCACAGATCACACGGAGCGGATCTTCCGGCTCTGTGTCCTTTTCCGGCTGTATCTGCCCGAATGTGTAGATTCCTGCAAACACCTGCTTGTTGCGCGCGTCGATCATCGGAACAACGAGACAGGGGGAACCATAGAAATGATAGGCCAGCCCTTCCAGTGTCGGAACATGGATGAGCGGCTTATCCAGAGCAAGGCCGATTCCCTTGGCCGCAGCTGACCCGATCCGAAGCCCGGTAAAGGAGCCGGGGCCGCCGGCTGCAGCGATGGCATCGATGCTCTCCAGATCCAGTTCCAGCATGTTCCGGACCTCGTCCAGCATCGGAACCAGCGTCTGGCTGTGCGTTCTCTTAAAATTCAATGTGTATTCTGCCAGCAGCGTCCCGTCTTCGCACACAGCAACGGAGGCCGGCATGCCTGAGCTGTCAATCGCAAGTATTTTCATCTGTTCTCCGCTTATCCTTCCTTGTTCCGCATTTCCGGTGAACCTTTGGCGGCATCAGCTTTCCGCTGCAATCTGCTTCCGGCAGATCTGAATCATCCGGTAATCGTTTCCCTTTGACAGGTCCTTTTTGATCTCTACCTGCAGAACCTTCTCCGGCGGAATCTCATGGACCAGATCTTCGATCATCTCCGCCCATTCGACCAGGCAGACCCCTTCGCCGTACACGTATTCTTCCCAGCCGATCTCCAGCATCTCTTCCGGATCACCGATCCGGTAGACATCAAAATGGTACAGAGGCATTCTTCCCTCTTCGTAGATCTGCAGGATGGTAAAGGTCGGGCTGTTCACGGTCTCCCGGATACCGAGCCCCTCCGCGAATCCCTGCGCAAATACCGTCTTTCCTGTTCCCAGATCACCGGTCAGCGTCACGACCAGGCCCGGAACCGCTTCCTGTCCCATCCTTCTGCCGGCCTCCCGGGTATCCTGTGCACTGTATGATTCTATCTTATCTTTTCTGTTTTCCATCATATCATTAAGCCTTCAAAAGACGATTACGGATTGTGCCGCGCACCCGGACGCAAGACTTCCGGTGGCAGGCTTGAATGGTGCAATCCGCATCAGGATCGCCGTAAAAAAGAAAAGGCATCGTCCGGGTGCGCGATAAAATGCATCAGCATGTAAGCGCAGTTAGCGGCAACCCGTTCTTCCTTCAGGATGCGCTCCGCCTCCTTGCAGTCGGCCAGAACAACGTCCAGTTCCTCACTGCTTTCCAATCCGTCACGGCTGATCGTTCCCTCGCTGTATCCGTAGACCATGCAGCAGCTTTCGTCTGTCATACCGACGGAATTGTAGAACGGTCTCTCATACATCGGGTCCACATCAAGAGGCCGGAAAGTCAATCCTGTCTCCTCCTTCATTTCCCGCACTGCGGTTTCCTTATGATTCTCGCCCTTCTCGATCAGGCCGGCAGGAAGTTCATAGATCCATCCCGCGATCGGATAACGATACTGTCTTACGAGCACCACCTGGTCCCGCCGCTGCCCGGTAAGAGAAAATATGACAACACCATCCGGCTGATTCTGTCCGGTGGACAGGTCCAGGGCGGAGATGCTCGCCGCCCTGGATGCCATAAAGTATCTTCCATGCTCTCCCGTTCTTTTTGTCGTAGAGAGTTCATAATAATTCAGAAACCGGTTATCTGTAACCTGTGTTACCTTATCTACACTCGCCATTGCTATCAAGTCTCCTGCGGATGAAAGATCCTGCTGCCTGCTTTCTCCAGCGCAAACTGGAAGATCATGCCGATCACGCCGCACGAAAGCACCTCTCCGAGTCCAACCGTTGCCATCTGGATCGGAATCGGAATGTTGATCCCGTATCCATAGTAAAGAATCAGCGGAATGATAACCGTATTGGCCACGATGGGCGGGATCGGAAGCCAATATTTACTTGCGTTGCTCCGCTGATGCCTGCGAATCCAGTTTCCGATGGCCCAGGTTCCCAGCGCGCCGATCAGGGTAGCAAGGCTTCCGAAGATCACATCCACCGGAATCGCGCCGCCCAGCAGATTGCCCAGCAGACAGCCGATAAACAGGCCCGGGATCGCTGCAGGTGTAAAGTACGGAAGAATCGTAAGTCCCTCCGCAATTCTGACCTGAACATCACGGAAGCTGATCGGCGCGAATATCTGGCACAGAACCACATAGATCGCGGCGATCACCGCCCCTTGCGTCAAATAACGTATTCTTTTGTCACTCACTTTCACTTTCCTCCATTTTCCGTAGTTTTGTTTAAGGTGAGGATGGTCACGAACTCACCGTATCTGCCGCTCAGCGGCCCGCATAGAATATCATTTTCTATGCGAAACCGCAAGACGATAAGCTTCATTTTACACCGTACAATCTGGGGCTTGTAACGATTACTTTCAGTTGCTTCTCTGCCTGTTTTTTGGATATAATGGTGTCGCGTAACGGACAAAGTCCTGAATTGGGCAAAAAGGCTTCCAGGAGGAGGTATGTACTATGCATATGGCTGATGCTTTGATCATCCCTGCAACCGCGGGGGTAATGTATGCTGCATCCGGTGCTGCCGCGGCTTATTCGATTCATAAGGTCCGGCAGGAGCATGCGCCGGAAAAGATCCCGGTAATGGGTGTCATGGGTGCCTTTGTATTCGCAACGCAGATGATTAATTTCACGATTCCGGGAACCGGATCGAGCGGTCACCTGTGCGGCGGACTTCTGCTGTCAGCGATTCTGGGCCCCTACGCCGGTTTTCTTACGATGATCGGAGTGCTTCTGGTACAGTGCCTTTTTTTTGCAGATGGCGGGCTGTTGGCGCTTGGTTGTAATATCTGGAATATGGCCTTCTACGGCTGCTTTGTCGGAGCACTGCTGATATGGAAGAATATCATGCAGAACGGAGCTTCCAAAAAGAAGATCACCATCGCTTCCATTCTGGGCTGTGTGATCACCCTCCAGATGGGTGCCTTCTCTGTCTGTATGGAAACCTATCTGTCCGGTGTATCCTCCCTGCCGTTTGGCGCGTTTCTTGCTGCCATGCTGCCGATCCATCTTGCGATCGGTCTGGTTGAGGGACTCATCACCGCTGCTGTCCTGTGCTTTATCTACGAATCCCGTCCGGAGCTTTTGTGGGGGATCGGATGGAACAGTGCTCCGAAAGCACGCTTTTCTCTCGGAAAAACACTTGGAATCCTGGCAGCCGCTGCTGCTGCAATCGGCGGGATTCTGTCGCTGTTCGCGTCCGCGCTTCCGGACGGTCTGGAGTGGGCACTGGAAAGAGTTGCCGGAACTGCAGAGCTTCCCGCTGCCGGTGCTGCCTTTGATGCAGCCCAGTCCATTCAGAATAAGACTTCTTTCCTTCCTGATTATGCGCTGCCCGGCTCCGAGAGTGCGGCAGGCACTACTGTTTCCGGACTGGTCGGTGCTCTGATCACCGCTGCTGTCTGCGTCGCAGTTGCGCTGGCATTTCACTTTTTCCGGAATAAAAAGGCAGGTTCCGGAAGGAAAGCCATTGGATGAGCAGGATCGCGAATGCTGAGCGCAGCCTGAAAAAGCTGGACGAACTGGCCAGGCAGGATACCTGGCTGAATCGGGTCCATCCCCTCGTGAAGCTCCTTGTGACGATCCTGTATCTGGTCCTGGTGGTTTCATTTCAGCCTCGTCAGCTGACCGGGGTTCTGGGGATGGCGCTCTATCCGTTCCTGCTTTTTGAGATCAGCGGACTCTCCTTCAAGGATGCCCTGTACCGGCTTCGTGTCGTGCTTCCTGTTGTCTGTATGGTCGGAATCCTGAATCCTTTCTTTGACCGGGAGCCGGCACTTTCGCTGTTCGGCATCACGATAACCGGCGGCGTTCTGACCATGCTCAGCCTGATGGTGAAAGGCATTCTCACGGTCCTGGCTTCCTATCTGCTGATTGCCTCCACAACCGTGGAATCTGTCTGCAGCGCGCTCAGCATGCTGCACATTCCCGGTATCCTGGTAACAGAATTTCTGCTCATCTGCCGCTATGTCTCCGTCCTTCTGAACGAAGCGGACCGGATGACGCAGGCTTACGCACTTCGTGCGCCGGGGCAGAAAGGCGTTGCCCCAAAAGCCTGGGGTTCCATGATCGGACGGCTCCTTCTGCGGAGCATGGACCGCTCCGCAGAATTGTACCAGAGCATGTGCCTGCGCGGCTTTCGCCAGGAGCAGCCATTGTTCCGGCAAAAGAGCTTCTGTGCTTCAGACTTTTTCTATCTTGCCGTCTGGACCTTTATCCTGATCTGCCTGCGGATCTTTCCGGTGCTGGAAATTCTGGGAGGGTTGTTTCTATGAGCCACATTCATATCGATATCCATGAACTCTCCTTTTCTTATGAGAAAGATACGCCTATTTTCGACAAGCTTTCCGTTTCCTTTCACGAGCATGACGCGGTCGGACTCATCGGAGCGAATGGTGCAGGAAAGTCTACGTTTCTGAAGCTTCTGGTGGGGCTCGAGACAGCACAGTCCGGGAGCATCCGCATCGAAGAAATTCCCGTGGAAAAGAAAACCCTTCCGAAGATCCGGGAAAAGATCGGCTATGTCTTTCAGGATTCGGATACCCAGCTCTTCATGACAACCGTTCGGGATGATGTTGCCTTCGCGCCGCGCAACTACTCGCTTCCGGAAGAGGAAGTGAACAGCCGCGTGGAGCGCGCCCTTTCGCTTGTGCATATTCCGCACCTGGCAGACAAGGCGATCCATAAGCTTTCAGGGGGCGAGAAAAAGCTTGTCTCCCTGGCAACGATTCTATCCATGACGCCGGATATTCTGCTGATGGATGAGCCCTCCATCGCGCTGGATCCCCGAAATCGGAAGAACCTGATCCATATCCTGAACGAATTCGATCATCTGAAAGTAATCGCCTCCCATGATCTGGATTTTATCTGGGATACCTGCAATCGGATCCTGCTCCTGGATCACGGAGCCATTGTCGCGGACGGCCCCGCAGAAGAGATCCTCCAGGATGAAGCACTCCTGACCGCACATGGATTGGAGCTGCCGCTCTCCCTGACCGGGCGCACGCACGTGGCGTGTGAAGAATCCGTGAAGTTTGCCCGGGCATGATTGTCTTCCCTTTCCCGTGGTGCTAAACTTACAGACAGATCAATCAAACAATGTCAGATAGATGGGGTAGAAAGTGAACGATTCAGGATATCAGAACAATCCTTCCTCCGGACGGGGGGAACCGGATGATTACAGACGCTTCAAGGCATCGGTCGCGAAGCGGAATATGGCAACTGCCTCGATGGTCTGCGGGATCATCGCGGTGATTTCTTTTCAGCTGTTCTTTATCAGCCTTCCGCTGGCAGGAGCGGCCATCATTCTTGCGCTCTTATCCCGTCAGAAGAATCGCGTAGAAGGACGCGCACGGGTTGCCCTGATTGCCGGGGCGGCTGCCATGGTCTTCACCTGCCTGTATACATGGTACGCCATCAAGACCGTGTACAGTGATCCCAGGCTGCGTGCGCAGGTAGAGCAGCTGTACAACTACTATACGGGACAGCTCTCCGGACAGGCAGAGTCGGAAAGCAATGCCCAGTCAGAAGATCCGCAGCAGATTCTCAATGACATACTCTCCGGAAAGTACCGTGAGGGCAAGTCTGGCAGCGATGCTCCGGCGATTCCGGGAAATGGAGGCGCGTTGATATGACACGTTCCCTTTCCCAGATCAAGGAAGATTCCAGGCAGGTACTGGCCGGCAATTATATGCTCTTCTTTGTCGTGCTGGTGCTCACCGGTCTGATGACCGGCGCTGCGAATCATCTGCTCTCCTATTTGCCCCTGCCCTACGGCAGGGTTGGATTTGTCTTCCTGATGGTGCTGAACCTGATTCTGGACTACCTCGTCATGATTCTGGCGAAAATGTTTCAGGCCGGACAGTATTTTCTCTCTCTGAACATTGCCCGCTACAATCGTGTATCGGTGTCTGACCTGTTTCTGGCATTCCGGTATGACACAGCGAAAGCCTGGAAGATCTCTGCCATTCTTGCACTGATCGAGACACTGTGCACCGTGCCGATGACCATATCCTTTTCCAATCTTCTGTATGTCGGCGCCTTCCGTATCGGCAAGGGAGCGGATGTGCCGGTTTTCTCCATCCTTCTGGTCGCCGGACTCGGCATTCTGGGCATGATTCTTCTGGAAGTCGGTCTTGCATACCCGTTCAGCCAGGCGCTCTTCCTCTACATCGATCATCAGGAATACAGCGCAGCCGAATGCCTGGCAAACAGCCGCAGTCTCATGCGCGGGAAGATCGGCAATTACTTTTTGCTTCATCTTACCCTGACCGGCTACTTCGTGCTGTGCATCCTCAGCATGGGAATCGGCCTGATCTGGGTTCTTCCGTATCTGAATGTGATCCGGGCGAATTACTACATGAACCTGACCGGAGCTTACAAACCATATTAATCTTCAAACTCCGAAAGAATTGTCAAACTCCGCAAGCATCGCTTGCGGAGTTTTCTTTTACAGTCTGTTTCTGTGTTATCCCGGTCTGTTATCCATTCAGCCCAGTGCTCCTTTGATTGCTTCCAGGAACTGAGGATATTCTTCGTAAGCCGGGATGTCCGGATTGTCGGCGATAATCTTCGGCGTGCTCCGGAACAAAAAGCCTGCGCGGCTGGCCCTTATCATCGCCAGATCGTTGTAGGAATCTCCTGCCGCGATCGTGTCAAATCCGATGGATTGCAGGGCTTTTACTGTGCTCAGCTTTGAATTCTCGATCCGCATCCTGAACCCGTCGATCATGCCGTCCTCCCCTACCTCGAGGGTGTTGCAGAACAGTGTCGGCCGTCCCAGCTTTTTCATAAGAGGGGACGCAAACTGCGTGAATGTGTCTGAGATCAGGATCACCTGCGTCATCTCCCGAAGCTCATCGAGAAATTCCTTCGCGCCGGGCAGCGGATCGATCGTGGCGATCACATCCTGAATCTCCTTCAGTCCCAGGCCATGCTCTCTCAGAATCCCAAGCCTCCAATTCATCAGCTTGTTGTAATCCGGCTCATCCCTTGTTGTTCTCTTCAGCTCGTCGATTCCGCTCGCCTTTGAAAACGCGATCCAGATCTCCGGAACCAGTACCCCTTCCACATCCAGACAAACGATATTCATGTACTTCTCCTGTTTCCGGAACTCACTCCGGCTTCTTGGTTCCGCAGTTCATGCAGAACTTTCCAGCGTTCAGGGTGCCGCACTCCGGGCAGAACCACTCACCCGGCTGCTTTTGGCGCGCACCGCCGGCTGCGGGTGCTTCCGGGGCTGCCTGCGCCTGCTGCTGCATCTGAGCCGCATTGGTCGCGCTTGCGCCTTGCATGAATCCGCCGGCCGCGTTCATACCCATGCCCATGCCCATGAAGGCCGCGCCTGCGCCTGCCGGGTTCGAGCCCGCATTCTGAAGGCCCTGTGCGACCGCGCTCTGAACGAAGCCCTCGCGGATCGTCGGATCCTGCATCATCGCGCCCTGGTTGCGCATATTGATCAGCTTCTGAGATTCTTCGTCATAGGAGATGGAGCCGATTCCGACTGAGACGACCTCAAGGCCGCGCAGTTCTTTCCAGCTGTCATCCAGCACATCCGCCATATACTTCGACAGCGTCGCGCTCTTGGAGGCAACAAAGCTGATCCTTTCCCCATCCGCGCTCATCTGGTTGATGGCAGCCTGCAGTGCTTCGAGGAATTCGTTCAGATACTGCTCGTTGATATCCGGAACATCAACCTGCGTCGCGTTGCGCGGGCATCCGTTCGCATAGAACAGCAGCGGATTCGTCACCTGAATGGAGTAGGTTCCGAACGCCCTGAGGAACAGCTCAGCATTGTAGAAGCTGTCAAAATAGTTGATCGCGTTGCGGGTTCCGAACTTGATCCCCTTGATCTCCTGGGTGTTGATATAATAAACCTTCTGAGACTGCGGAGAAGTTCCGTTGTACTTGAATCTCTCCCATACATCCTTCAGGCTCGCCTTGAACTGTCCCTGGAACAGAGACGGCGCGGAGGAATTGTCAATGATGAAATAACCCGGCTCCGCCGTATAGTCAATGATCTTTCCGCCGTCGGTCAGAATCATGAACTGATTGTCATATACATGGACGCAGGATCCGTTTGAGATGATATCGCTCGATGCGAATCCGCTCTTGTTCTTCAGTTTTCCCTGCGTCATAAGGGTCTGTGCACCCATGTTGACCGGCTCCACGACCTCCAGAAACTGATCGCTGAGCGCACCTGTTACCGAACCGACTGCTGCTCTGATAATACCCATAATTTACCTCCATTCATTTTGTTAAGTGCTCTGTGCCTTTCTGACCATCTACGCTTAACATGACTGCATGGCTGAAAAGCCGCCGGATGCAGCCGTTTTGCCTGACGCAACGATTCTCTATTTTCAATCAGCAGACATCGCCTTGCGGTCCGGCCTGCCGAGGGAATCCCACTTGAGGTACGCATCGATAAACGGATCCAGGTCGCCGTCCATGACCGCCTGTACATTTCCGGTCTCCTGGCCGGTCCGAAGATCCTTCACCATCGTGTAGGGCTGGAATACATAAGAGCGGATCTGACTGCCCCAGCCGATCTCCTTCACTTCGCCGCGGATGCCTGCCGCCTTCTCCCGGTTCTCTTCCATCTTGAGCATCAGCAGCCTCGCCTTGAGCATCTGCATTGCCTTATCCTTGTTCTGGAACTGCGAGCGCTCATTCTGGCAGGTTACCACGATTCCCGTGGGGAAATGGGTAATGCGGATGGCCGCTGGATCGATAGGTATCGATCCGGATGTCCTCATCCTTTACCTCGATGTCAACATCTTCCTCAATGTCAGGCATGACATCGCAGGAGACAAAGGAGGTCTGACGCTTGCCGGCTGCATTGAAGGGAGAGATCCGCACCAGACGGTGAATTCCCATCTCACTCTTCAGAAGACCGTAGGCATTCTCCCCGTTTACCTGGAAGGTAATCGACTTTATGCCGGCCTCATCCCCGTCCAGCGAATCCAGGATCTCCATCGAGAGTCCCTTCTTATCGATCCATCTGGAATACATGCGATAGAGCATGCCGCACCAGTCACAGGCTTCCGTCCCGCCCGCGCCGGAGTGCAGCGTCACAATCGCGTCGTTGGCGTCATAAGGCCCGGACAGAAGCGTACGGATCCGCATGGACTCGAAGTCCTCCCTGAATGCGTCCATATCGCTCCGGATATCGGGAAGGACTGACTCATCCTCGTCTTCATTCGCCATGTCGATCATCATGAGGGTCTCTTCATAGAGGTTCTCAAGCTTGCTGTAGGCTTCGATTCCGTTGCGAAGAGAACCCAGTTCCTTCTGCAGCTTCTGCGCGTTCTCGGGATTCTCCCAGAAGCCCGGCTCCGCCATCGTGCGTTCCAGTTCTTCGATCCGCTTCTCCTTATTGTCCAGATCCAGGGAGGAGCGCATCTGCTGCATGGGCTCCTCATAGGTCTTCATCTGGGCTTTCAGTTCATCTAATTCAAGCATAGTGTTCTATCTTTCCTGCCTGTAGTCTGTCTTATTTCGCCTGATCCAGCCGCATATGGCACTGCTTATACTTCTTGCCGCTGCCGCAGTAGCACAGATCATTCGGATAGATCTTCTTCTGTTCCCGTTTCTTCGGCGCGCGCACCGCGGTCTCATCGCGGTTCGTACCGGTCACCTTCGCGACCTCCTCGCGCTCCACCTTCTCCTGTACCTTGACATGGTACATCATCTTCAGGGTGTCTTCCTGGATGGCGCTCGTCATGGCGTTGAACATGTCATAGCCTTCCATCTTGTACATCACCTTCGGATCCTTCTGCCCATAGGCAGCCAGGCCGATGCCCTGTCTGAGCTGATCCATATCATCGATGTGGTTCATCCAGTGGCGGTCAACAGATCTGAGCAGAAGGACACGCTCAATCTCACGCACATCCATCCCTGCTTCCGTCAGTTCCGCTTCTTTCTGCTCATACACCGCAAGCGCGTCCGCGGTCAGCTTCTCCTTAAGCTGCGCAGAGGACAGGCCCTTGACATATTCTTCCGTAATCGGCTGGATCGGGAAGATCGGACGCAGATAATCATTCAGCGCACGCAGATCCCATCCGTCTGCCTCATTTTCCCCGGCCGCGGCCAGATCTACATAGGAGTTGACGGTATCACCGATCATGCCGATGATCGACTCGCGCATGTTCTCGCCGTCCAGCACCTTGCGCCGCTCGGCGTAGATGATCTCTCTCTGCTCATTGTTGACCTGGTCATACTCAAGCAGATTCTTTCTGATTCCGAAGTTGTTCGATTCGATCTTCTTCTGTGCCTTCTCGATTGCAGAGGAAAGCATCTTGTGCTGAATCCGCTCGCCCTCCTGAACGCCCAGGCGCTTGAAGGTCGACATCATCTTCTCCGAACCGAACAGACGCATCAGATCGTCTTCCAGAGAGATGTAGAACTGAGATTCACCCGGATCTCCCTGTCGTCCGGAACGTCCGCGCAGCTGGTTATCAATACGGCGGGACTCGTGGCGCTCCGTGCCGATGATCTTCAGACCGCCGGCCGCCCTTGCCTCCTCATCCAGCTTGATATCGGTACCACGTCCTGCCATGTTGGTCGCGATGGTAACCGCGCCGTGGATACCGGCATCCTTGACGATCTCCGCCTCCAGCTCATGGAACTTTGCGTTCAGGACATTGTGCTTGATGCCTTCTCTGCGCAGCATTCCGGAGAGCAGTTCGGAAACATCGATGGTAATCGTTCCGACCAGGACCGGCTGCTGCTTCTCATGCGCTTCCTTGACTGCCTCCACGACGGCCCGGTACTTTTCCTTCTTCGTCATGTAAACCGCGTCATCCAGGTCCTTCCTGGCAACCGGCTTGTTGGTCGGAATCTCGATGACATCCATGCCGTAGATGTCTCTGAACTCCTGCTCTTCGGTCAGGGCCGTACCGGTCATACCGCTCTTCTTCTGATACTTGTTGAAGAAGTTCTGGAAGGTAATCGTCGCAAGCGTCTTGGATTCTCTCTTGATCTTGACATGTTCCTTCGCCTCGATCGCCTGATGCAGGCCATCCGAGTAGCGTCTGCCGGGCATGATACGTCCGGTGAATTCATCGACGATCAGCACCTCATCATCCTTGACCACATAGTCCTGGTCACGATGCATCAGGTTATGCGCACGCAGCGCAAGGATAATGTTATTCTGAATCTCGATGTTCTCCGGGTCGGAGAGGTTGTCAATCTGGAAGAAGCGCTCGCACTTTGTAATTCCCTGCGCCGTCAGTGTAACAACCTTATCTTTTTCATTTACGATGAAGTCGCCGGTCTCCGTGATCTCCTCCCCCATGAGGGCAGTCATCTTCGTCACTTCTCCGCTCGCTTCACCTTTTTTGAGCTGTCTGGCGAGAATATCGCAGGTCTCATACAGCTTCGTGGACTTTCCGCTCTGGCCGGAAATGATCAGCGGCGTTCTGGCCTCATCAATCAGAACAGAGTCGACTTCGTCGATGATCGCATACACAAGGTCTCTCTGCACAAGCTTTTCCTTGTAAATGACCATGTTGTCACGCAGATAATCGAAGCCGTCTTCGTTGTTTGTGATATATGTGATGTCCTTCGCGTATTCGGCTCTTCTCTCATCCGACTCCATCGAGTTCTGGATGCAGCCGCAGGTAAGGCCGAGAAACTCGTGAATCGGCCCCATCCAGTCCCGGTCACGCTTTGCCAGGTAGTCGTTGACCGTGACGATATGCACGCCCTGGCCGGTCAGCGCATTCAGGTACGCGGGAAGCGTCGAAACCAGCGTCTTACCTTCACCGGTACGCATCTCGGCAATACGTCCCTGATGAAGAATAATGCCGCCGATGACCTGTACGCGGTAAGGCTTCAGGCCGATGACTCTCCATGCAGCCTCTCTGACCGTCGCAAATGCTTCCGGAAGAAGATCGTCGAGGCTCTCGCCGTTCTGATACCTCTTCTTGAACTCTTCCGTCTTACCTCTGAGCTGTTCGTCCGTGAGCTTCGCGTAGCTGTCCTCGAGGCTCATGACCTTCTCAACAATCGGCTCGATCTTCTTCAGCTCACGCTGTGAATGCGTGCCGAATACCTTTTCCATGAATCCCATCTGAATCTGGTTCTCCTTTGCAGGTTACTGGCAAATGCCTCATCGCTCATCGCGGCGCAAAACGCCTCTGTGATGAGGAAAATGCGAATTACATAATTACACTGATTCTATCACATGACAGGTTCCGCGACAAGTTGCGGGAGGGAATCTGTCTGCCGCCTCCGGGAACAGTCACCGCAAGTCACGCCCCTGCCGGTACCTGCGGCGCAGACATAAAGATTTCAGAGAGCCTCCTGCCGCGGCAGGTGTGCTCTCTGAAACAGTTTCGCATTCTATACAATTTCAAGTACGTAACGGGTCTTCTCCGGCAGTCACCAGAACATGACGGATCAGATCTCGGGCTCGATCATGCCATAGGTGCCGCCTTTTCTCTTATAGACAACATTCACCTGATCATTCTCCGCGTTGCGGAAAACATAGAAGGAGTGACCGAGCAATTCCATCTGCACGCAGGCATCCTCCGGATACATCGGCTTGATGTCGAACTGTTTCGTCCGGACAATACGGATATCATCGGTGTCCTCTGCCTCATACTCCAGGAATTCTCTCTTAAAGCTGCCATCCTGATGACGGTCCACCAGTTTCTGTTTATACTTGCGCAGCTGTCTCTCAATGACCTCCTCAACCAGGTCGATGGAAACATACATATCGTTCGATACCTGCTCAGAGCGGATCACATTTCCTTTCAGCGGGATCGTCACCTCAATCTTCTGCCGATCCTTCTCAACGCTCATCGTGACGATGATCTTCGTTTCAGGAGTAAAATAACGTTCCAGTTTTCCAAGCTTTTCCATGACTGCCTTCCGCATGGAATCAGTCACTTCCAGGTTTTTTCCGCTAATCGTAAATCTCATATGCAGTACCTCCCTGTGAAGGATTCGCTGTCTGGAGCGCTTTCAGACACCCCGCAGCAGCGGTTTTCCGACTTTTGTTGATACAAGTATAGCACAGTTATATGTTACGAACAATGAAAAATGTTGTCTCCGCTCAGGAGCCCTGTGTATGCCTTGCGCCTGGTCAGGGTGAGACTTGTAATATCTCATGACTTCCGGCACGCATCCAGAACCTCTCGGTAGGACATGTTTCCCCCGAACAGATCCAGCGCGCTTCCGACCGTGACATCCACTCTCCCTTGTCCGTGCGATCTCAGTTCCTCCAGATCCTCAAAGCTGGCGATGCCGCCCGCATAGGTAACAGGGATCGGCGACTGTGCCAGAAGGTCCACCAAGGTCAGCTCCGGGCCATTCCTGCGTCCTTCCGAATCCACGGCATGAACCAGGAATTCACTGCAGCTTCCCGCCAGCTGCGCAAGCGTTTCCGGGTTCAGGCATACATCCGTAAACTTCTGCCAGCGGTCCGTGACGATGTAGTAGTCCTCATCCCTTCTTCTGCAGCTCAGATCCAGAACAAGATGTTCCTTTCCGACTGCAGTCACCAGTTTTTCGAGGTGTCTGCGGTTAAATGTGCCATCCTGGAAAACATAGCTTGTGACGATCACCTTGGACGCGCCTGCGCTGAGAAACTCTTCTGCGTTGTAGGGCGTCACGCCCCCGCCCAGCTGGAAATAACCCGGGGCCTGCTCCAGCGCCAGCAGCGCCTGCTGACGGGTATCGCGGTACTGCGGAGCGCTGACCGGATTGAGCATGATGATATGACCGTCCTTCAGTCCGTCTTTGGCATAGAAGCGTGCAAACCATGCTGCGTCGTGATCTGATACATAGTTTTCCTCCGCGATCGCTTCCTTGTCTCTGAGTGAGCCGCCCACGATCTGCTTCACTTTTCCATTATGAATATCAATACATGGTCTGAATCTCATCGTTTTTTCCTTTTATCTGCTGTCTTCCCAAGGAGCTGTCTGCAGGAGCGCAGCGTTCAGAACAGGCCGGTGACTTCCCCGGTCTGTGTGTCAACATCGACTCTGCGGTAAGCCGGATTGGATCCGGTTCCGGGCATCATGGAGATCGCTCCGGCCATCGGGCACAGGAATCTTGCTCCGCCGTATTCCAGAATATCACGGATCGGAAGCCTCCAGTTTTTCGGAACGCCCTTAAGTGTCGGATCGTGGGACAAGGACAGATGCGTCTTGACCATCATGGTGCAGTAGTCGGCATACTTCGGATCGCTCTCAAAGCGCTGTGCCTTTTCGATGGCAAGCGGCTCCCAGTCGACGCCGTCCGCGCCGTATACCTGCGTCGCAATCCGTTCCACCCTCTGGCGGAGCGGAAGATCCATCTCATACAGATAATTCAGCTCCGCCTTTTCTTCGCACGCGTCCACAACCGCCTGGGCCAGCTCCAGCGCGCCTTCGCCTCCCAGTCTCCAGTGCTCGGACAAAGCGCAGCGTACACCGTGCTGTTCGCACAGCGAGCGGATCAGGGCAACCTCTGCGTCGGTGTCCGTATAGAACCGGTTGATGCATACGACCGGGCGGATTCCGGACATCCGGACATTCTTTACATGATGGAAGAGGTTCTCGCAGCCCTTCTCCAGCAGGGCCAGATTCTCCTTTGTGTACGCGTCGGGAAGCGGCTTGCCGGGCTTGACATCGGGTCCGCCGCCATGCATCTTCAGTGCGCGAATCGTCGCGACGATGACCGAAACATGCGGCTTCAGGCCGGAGAGACGGCACTTTACGTTCCAGAACTTCTCAAAGCCGATATCCGCGGCGAAGCCGGATTCCGTGACATGATAGTCGAAAAGCTTGAGTCCGAGCCTGTCACCGATGATCGAGGACTGTCCGATCGCAATGTTCGCGAAGGGGCCTGCATGGACCAGACACGGCTGATGCTCAACGGTATAGCACAGGGTCGGATTGATCGTATTGCGCATCCATGCGGTCATCGCGCCGGCCACTTCAAGATCCTCGGCTGTGACCGGATTGCCCTTCTTGTCATAGGCAAGGACGATATTCCCGATCCGCTCCCTGAGATCCTTCAGGTCTGTTGCGATCGAGAGAATGGCCATCAGCTCGGAAGAGACCGCAATGTTCGTGCGGGTCGTCATCCGATATCCGTCCATCTTCCCTTCCCCAAGGCCAATCTCCATCTTTCTCAGAGCCTGGCAGCAGAAATCCATGACGAAGTTCCACTGAACCCGCTTCGGATCGATGTCCAGCCTGCGGATTCCGATCTTCGCAAGGCGCTCGTCATCATAGTTGCGCTCATGCTGCATTCTTGCGTTCAGCGCGGTCATGCCAAGGTTATGGGCATTGGTAATGTCATTGATATCGCCGGTGAGACCAAGGGAGAATTCCGTCATCGGAATCAGGAGCGCATTTCCGCCGCCCGCGGCGGTTCCCTTGACATTCATGGTCGGCCCGCCCGATGGCTGGCGCAGACATCCGCCGGCATTCAGTCCAAGCTTCCCGAGGCCCTCGATCAGTCCGAGAGAGGTCGTTGATTTGCCTTCTCCCAGAGGAGTCGGGGTGATCGCTGTCACTTCGATGTACTTTCCGTCCGGCTTGTCCTTCAGCCGCTCCATGATCTTCATGAAGTCCAGCTTCGGTGTCCGGCCATACGGAATGATCTCATCCTCCTTCAGCCCCATCCGCTGCACGTATTCCTGCACAGACGGCAGTGTTTTCTCTGCCTCCTGTGCGATCTGCCAGTCCTTGTACTGTACCGGGTCAAGCATAGTTTTTTCTCCTGTCTGTTTGCGTTGCAGCCTTCGGCGGAATTCTTTTCCGCACAGCAGGCTGCGTCAACAAGTAACCTGTCTGTAAGGGTCAGGCTTCCAGCCCCTCCAGCTCTTTCTGCCACAGTGTCACGCAGGCGTCGCTGGGCATGCGCAGATCTCCCCGCGGGCTTATGGCGACGGATCCTGCCTTCGGGCCATCCGGCACGCAGGACCTCTTGTACTGCTGGGAGAAGAATCTCCAGTAGAACTTCCTGAGCCATCTGAGAATCGTCGTCTGATCGTAGCGTCCTTCAAATGCTGCCACGGCGATCCGATAGATCTTGGCAGGCGAAAAGCCGAATCTCAGCACATAGTACAGGAAGAAATCGTGCAGCTCATACGGTCCGACCAGGTCCTCCGTCTTCTGCGCGATCTGACCATCCTTCGGAGGAAGAAGCTCCGGGCTGACCGGCGTATCGAGGACGTCCTCCAGCACCTGCTTCAATTCCTCGGAAGCAAGAGACTGTGCATAGTAATGGACAAGATGGCGCACCAGCGTCTTCGGCACGGAGCTGTTCACGGCATACATGGACATGTGATCTCCGTTATAGGTTGCCCAGCCGAGTGCCAGCTCCGACAGATCGCCGGTTCCGACGACAATTCCTCCCGTCTGGTTCGCAAGATCCATCAGCACCTGTGTTCTTTCTCTGGCCTGCGCATTTTCATAGGTCACATCCATGACAGACGGATCATGCCCGATATCCTGAAAATGCTGCATCACACTCTGTCCGATCGGAATCTCCTGCAGACTGCAGCCGAATGCTTTGGACATTGCGACAGCATTCTGATAGGTGCGGTCCGTCGTGCCGAAAGCCGGCATCGTGACGGCATGAATTCCTTTCCGGTCCAGGGAAAGCATGTCAAATGCTCTGACGCATACCAGCAGGGCAAGGGTGGAATCCAGGCCTCCGGAGATTCCGATCACCGCATCCTTTGCCTTGATATGGTCCAGCCGCTTCTTCAGGCCAAGCGCCTGAATCTGGAAGATCTCCTCACAGCGGCGGATCCTGTTCTGCATTCCGGAGGGAACAAACGGCATCGGATCAAACAGGCGGGTAAGCTGCGTCTTGCTGATATCCACATCGAACAATGTCGATGTAAACTGTGCGTCTTTTCTCACCGGGAACGTGGTGGTGCGTCTTCTCTCCGCTCTGAGGCGGTCCACATCGATCTGCGCATAGGTGATTCCCGTGGTAAATCTTCCGGAGTCCGCCAGCAGGCTGCCGTTTTCCGCAATCATCCGCTGCCCGCAGAAAACCAGATCCTGGGAGGATTCCCCTTCTCCTGCGCTTGCGTAGATGTAAGCCGAGATCAGGCGGGCGGACGTCATCCGCACCAGATCTCTGCGGTATGCTGTCTTTCCGGTCACCTCAACCGAGGCGGAAAGATTCACGATCACATTTGCGCCGGCCAGCGCCGCGCGGGTGCTGGGCGGATCCGGCGTCCAGAGATCCTCGCAGATCTCACATGCGACACGAAGTCCTCCTGGAATCGCATCCTGCGCGCATACAAACAGCTGAAATGCCCCCATCGGAACCGTCCACCGGTCAAACCGGACCAAAACCGTCTGGCCCATGCCCGGGGTGAAATACCGGTGTTCATAGTATTCGCTGTAATTCGGGATCGCTCTTTTCGGGACAAAGCCGAGAAGCTCTCCGTCTGAAAGAACTGCCGCGACATTATACAGTTTCCCGTCCTCCTCCAGAGGAAGACCGACAAAAACCAGGGCACGGATGCCCTCGCAGGCGCGGATTACCTCCAGCAGTCCCGCTCTTGCCTCCCGAAGCAGGCTGCTCTGCAGAAAGAGATCATTGCAGGTATATGCGGTGAGGACCAGCTCCGGAAAAACGATAATCTTTGCCCCTTCATCCGCTGCCTCATGCAGGTGCCGGATGACTTCCTGCGTATTGAATGACACATCAGCGACTCTGACCTGCGGCGTAACCGCTGCCACCTGAATAAAACCATCCTTCATGTCTCATTTTCCTCCGTAGCAAAATCGTCCTCTTCCAGGGTGATCCGCAGCCGGTTCCTGTTATTTCTTTTTCTGGAAGGAAAGAATCCTGCGAAGATCCTCCACGCCAAACCGATATTGCTTCCCGCAGAACTGGCAGCCAACCTCAATCGGCTTGCCTTCCTCTATCATCTCGGTAACATCCTCCGGCCCGATCGAGATCAGTGCTTTCTCGATTCTCTCCCTGGAGCAGCTGCACGCAAAGGAAACCTCATGCTTCTGTGTAATCTGCAGCCCGAAATCTCCGATCAGCTCCCCGAGAATGTCTTCCGGGAGCATCCCCTGCTCCAGCAGATCCGTAACCGAGCGAAGACCGGCGATTTTCTTTTCCAGCCTGTCAATCACTTCATCTCCGGCACCCGGCATCAGCTGCAGGATGAATCCCCCTGCCTGTCTGACGCTCCAGTCACGGTCTACCAGCACGCCAAGGCCGACCGAGCTAGGGATCTGCTCTGATTCCGCAAAATACAGTGTCAGATCCTCCGCAATCTCTGCGCTTGGCATCTGGATCGTCCCGACGTAAGGCTCTTTCAGGCCGATATCCCGGATCACGGTCAGGGTGCCCTTTCCGATTGCTCCGGAAACATCCAGCTTGCCGTTTGGCTTCAGCGGGATCTGCACATGCGGATTGTTCACATAGCCCTTCGCGTGAAAATGCGAGTCCGCTGTGACAGTCAGTCCGCCGGCCGGTCCGTCTCCTCTGATCTGAATCGTGACAAGCGCCTTGTCCTCCTTCAGCATGCTTCCGATCATCACGCCTCCTGTAAGAAGCCGGCCCAGCGCTGCCGTGCAGACAGGCGTGGTATAATGCGCACGCCTGGCGTCCTCCACCATCTGTCTGGTTGTCGCTGCGAACGCCCGGATGGAATCGTCCGCCGCAGTTGCTCTGATCATATAGTCCTGCATACTCTACGCCTCTGTTCTGTGGGAGCGCTGATGTCGCTTTTCCGCAATCAGTGCTTCCCCGTCATTTCGTCATTATGATAAGGAATCCTGAAATTCAAAAGATCCTGAGCATGGAGGTCAGAAGTCCCCCTATGACACCTGCCGCATACAGAATCCCGATCATCTTTGCGCTTTCTCTCCGGCTGCGGTTCGAACGGGCAAGCACCAGAATTCCGACTCCTGCTCCAACCATCAGGCCTGACATCATCGCTCCGGCGCTCATGGCACCGTCCAGATACATGCTGGTGATCGCCACGGAAGCGGCACAGTTCGGAATCAGGCCGATCAGCCCGGCAAGAATCTCTCCGATGACAGGCTGATTGAAAACAAGATTCTCCAGATTCTGTGTTCCGATCATCTCCAGCACGATATTCAAAACAACGGAGATCAGAAAGATATAGCCTGCGATGCTGAGGGTATGCTTCAGCGATGAAGTCCAGATGCCTTTCTCACAATCGCAGTGCTCCGCCTCGCAGATTCCATGAATTCCGGCTCCGATCTTCCTTACATTCAGGCTTCGGAAAAGAAAGTCCACCGCAAAGCCGGCAATCACGCTCCGAGGTCGACAGAAATACTGCGATCAGGGTTCCGGCGGTGATGACCCGGCCGGCATACAGACTTGCCGCAGCAGCGGAAAACCCGCACTGCGGAAACGCCCCCAGAAGTCCCCCTGCCAGCGGGCCGAACCGATCCGCTCTTCGGATCACGGTTTTTGTTTTGTCACTTGTGTGATGCTCGATATACTCCATCACCAGATAGGTCAGGAATAAAAACGGGACCAGTCTGACCGTGTCCTTGGCCCCGTCTGCTATGGCATCCCAGATCTGTACCATGTTACTCCTTACTGAAGCGGATATTTCTTCGTGATATCCGCTACTATCCTGCGGCACTTGTCCGCCTCCGCATCTCCTTTCAGAATCACAGAGGCGATGACTTCCGCAACCTGGTCAAAGTCATCCTCTTTCAGACCGCGGGTGGTCGCCGCCGGTGTTCCGAGACGCAGCCCGCTTGTCACAAACGGTGATCTCGGATCTCGCGGAATCGTGTTCTTGTTCGCGGTAATGCCGACATTGTCGAGCGCTTCTTCCACCTCTGCTCCTGTCCTGCCGGATGCGGTAAGGTCGACCAGCATCAGATGATTGTCGGTTCCGCCGGATACAAGGTCGATGCCTCTGCTTTGCAGACCCTTTGCAAGCGCGCTGGCATTTTTGACAATCTGTTCGCAATACTGCCGGAATTCAGGCTGCAGGGCTTCCCGGAAGCAGACTGCCTTGGCAGCGATCACATGCTCCAGAGGTCCTCCCTGGATTCCCGGGAATACTGCTTTATTCAGCTTATGTTCCTTTCCGAATTCTGCGCTGGAAAGGATCAGGCCGCCGCGCGGTCCGCGAAGTGTCTTGTGCGTTGTCGTTGTCACCACATGCGCATAGGGGAACGGGCTCGGATGAACCCCGGTCGCAACCAGTCCCGCAATGTGCGCGATATCTGCCATCAGATAAGCACCCACCGCATCCGCGATCTCACGGAATCTCTTAAAATCAATCGTCCGCGCATAGGCGCTGGCGCCGCAGATGATCAGTTTCGGTCTGCATTCCTTTGCAATGCGCTCCACCTCATCATAATCAATCACGCCATCCGCTGACACGCCGTACGGAACATACTTGAAATAGAGGCCGGAGAAATTAACGGGGCTCCCGTGCGAGAGATGTCCGCCCTCTGAAAGGTTCATTCCCATAAAGGTGTCGCCCGGCTGGAGCAGGGCCAGTTCGACTGCCATATTCGCCTGACAGCCGGAATGCGGCTGGACATTTGCCCAGGTGCATCCGAACAGACGCTTTGCTCTCTCTCTTGCAAGGTTCTCAATCTCATCTACGACACTGCATCCGCCATAGTAGCGATGCCCCGGAAGGCCTTCCGCGTATTTATTCGTCAACGGGCTTCCCATTGCTGCCATCACAGCATGCGATACCCAGTTTTCCGACGCGATCAGTTCAATGTGGCTGTTCTGTCTTGCAACCTCTTTCTCAATGGCAGCTGCAATCTCCGGATCTTCCCTCCGTACCTCGTCAATAGAGTACATAAGCGTCCTTCTCCTTTCCGAAACCATTCCATCCTGCTGCCGGCAGGTTTTCGTTTACCCCTTCGCGGAAGCTGCATGATTCCCGCAAACTGCCGGCACCCGGCAGACAGGCCTTCCCCGTCCGCCCGCGTGAATCATATCGAATTCATAAAGGGACGTCAAGCAGGAAAGGCCTGTCTCATAAAAGAGGAGATCAGGATCGCAGTCAGATTCGCGCCGATATGGCACAGTATCGGCACTTCCATCCGTCCGCTCCTGCTCCGCAGCTTTTGCAGAATCAGACCGGCGGGAAATGCATACAGCATCTGGAGCACATTTCCATGCCACAGTGCAAACAGCGCGGAAACAATCCACGTTCCCGCCTTTTCCCCGGCAAAGCGTTTCACCAGGTCGAACAGGAGCAGGCGGAACAGGAATTCCTCCAGAACCGGGCTGACGATCCCGTACAAGGCAATCTGTATCTGCAGCGGCTGAGAAAACAGCCCGGCAAGCACCGTATCCGGAAACCATCTCTCCGGGTGAAGCAGCGCTGATACCGCGCCCCAGGCAAGCGCCATCCCCACGCCGGCCAAAAAAGCGCCCGCCAAAGAAGCCGCTGTGCGGATGCCGCTGCCATGGTCCGTATGCATCTGATTCTTTCTTCTTGTGCCCATGGAGCTTATTATATCATGGTGATTACAACGCCAAAAGCCTGACCTCCACGCAAGCACGCTTGCGGTGGAGGGAAAGGGTTTTTGGCGTGCCCCTGCATGAGTGCGTAGTGGGGCCCACGACGTCCGGTGGACGTCGGCTTTGGGCCGGCCGGAGCGAAGCGGAGACCAGGGGCCCCATGGAGCACGAATGAAGGGCAGGATTGTGAAAGCGCGAAGCGCGGAGCAATCCGTAATCGACTTTTGATGGGTTAATTGTTCTCACCTGACGTACCATCTGCGATAAAGGAAGATTCCAAGCCCTGTTATCCCGGCAAAGAGCGCCAGCGCAATCCGGAAGGCCGCGTTGAACAGTCTTTTGTCTTCTTCCCCTGCTTTTGTCAAAAGCCTGGACGCAGTAACCTGGGTATCCGGTACAGGCGATGTCTGACGCATCGCATCCATCCGCTGCCCCTGATACAGATTTCTCACGATTCCTGTCCCGCTCAAGGGTCGGCTCCTGAATCGTACCTTCTGTCCGAAGTAAGACCACAGTCTGGTCAGAGACTTCCTGATCAGTGCGATCTGCTGCGCGCTGAGCCTGTCTTTCCGATAATCCTTTGCGGCGGAAGGATCCTTCGAGGAAACATAAACCGGTATCTCCGCAGTCCATGCTTCATTTCCCGCCTTATCCGCAGCGTGTACCTGAACGGTCTGCCAGGATTCCTTCTCGGAAAGCGGAATCTTGATAATCCTTCCCGCACTGCCGGAAGGTTCCGTTTTCGGATCCTTGATCTTCCCGGAATTTACATATACCTCCGCCTTGTCGAGCGCCTGATTGTCCCGGATCTCAACGACTGCGGTCAACTCCCTTTCCTGGTATCTGCCTTCCGGGCGGATCCCGGATACAAGGAATTCCGGCGCTGCCGTATCAATCGCAAACCGCACGGGAAGCCTCTGTGCGGAGCTGTCCGATGCGTTTCCGGCGCGGTCGGTCGTCACAAGCATGACCTCATAGGTACCATCCTTCCGGAAGCTGGAAGCCGGAACTGTATAGGTATACTCAGATCTGCCCTGAGTGGACCTGCTCTCCTGCACGGCAAGCTCCGAGCCCGCATGCAGTTCACGCATATTCTCGCCTGCGCGAAGCAAAACCTTCGCTTCTCCTACCCGGTCCAGGTTCGTCTCCAGAAAAGTGACATCAAAGGGCTTCGTGTGATAAAACCTGCTCAGCATACTGCGGGTACTGTCAGACAGACCATAGGTGGAGCCAAACCGGTTCACAGAGAAGGACAGCTGACGCTTCGACTGGTTCCCTGCCCGGTCTGACGCTGTTACGGTCAGATGATAGATCGCGTCTGCCTCTCTTCTTCGGGGAAAGTCCCCGAATGTCAGGAGGGCGCCTCCGCCCGACTCCTCTCTGAGTGATGCGGCAGGAATGATTCCGCCAAAATCTGCTTTCATCTCTGCTTTCATAGAACCGGGAAGAAAGGATGCGTCAAGGCACCTTGCCTGAATATGCAGCGTGGATGCATTTGCGCTTCCGTCCTCTGCGCCGGTAATTTCGATCGTGGGATCCGACGCGTCAATCACAACCATCTCACTTTGTGCAAGGCTTTCATTTCCGACCCGGTCCCTGACCCATGCTTCTACGGCAAAGATCCCCTCTCCGCCCATTGGAACAGACCCCGTCTGTCCGGTCTCTTTCCATTCTGTCCGGGGAGACAGCTTTAAGGATCCGCGCAGGGCAGCCTGCACATTCTCCGTACTCAGAGGGGCTGAAAGAGTCCGGTACAGGATCGAATCCAGACCGCTGACGTCATCCTCCGCGACCTTGATCGAGGCAAGCGCGGAGGATGGCGAAAACAGCAGTCCGCCCGAAGAAGAAGCACCTGAGATCCGGAAGGAAGCTGTCTGTGTGTTTCCGTCAGCGCGGCACACAACACGTTCCTCCTCGGAATCTGCCAGGAGCGCTCCATCCGGCCCGCGCATTTCCAGCCGGAAACGAAAAACCGTATCTCCTGTGATATTGGCCAGTCTGGCACCGCTGTTATATCCTTGTTCAGGCAGAGGCTCTGCCCGCAGCGCGGTCCCGGCGCGCACGATTACGCCTCCATTCTCATCCATCCGGAAGGCTCCCTTTCCTCCCTTCAGCTCATAGGAGACATCTCTCTTGAGCGGTGCTCTCAGAATTGTAACCGTTCCGCTCTCAAACCCCTTCTGCCCGGGATCGGAACAGAACGCATAGTTGGCGGTCGGGTTGCCGGCCGGGACGCCGGCCGCATCCTTCTTCAGCAGTATGGCATCCTGATATTGCCGTACGCGCACCGCTCCTGCAGGGTCTTCCCCTTCCGGTTCGTATATCGGGCTCCATCTCTGAAGGACGGATGGATTCACCTCAGGCTGCGGAGGCTCAAACCCCTCCGGTATGATCTCCTCCCCGGCCTGATTTCGTACGAACCCGCTTACGCGGATAACCGTCTCTTCCTCAAAATGGATATGCTCCAGATCTGCCGGATCCCCGTACAGCTTGGTCCCGTCTGCGATGCGGACCGAAAGAAGGGCTTTCCTGACCGTCACCTTCAGATCGGGGTGGGTCGTTGTCTCATCCAGCTTCACATATTCCGGGCTGGGCGTCTGAAGGGTGAAACTGCACACGACTTTTCGCTCTCCCGCATCCGCGCTTTCCAGGCGTGCGCTGCATACAACATGATATTCCGGGGTTTTCTCTTCCGAAGCGGATTCTTCCTCCTGCTCATCCATGCCATCCTTTCCTCCCGTTTCCTCCGGGATCTGGTGAATCGATGTCTGAAATGTCAGATCTATCTTGTCAGTGCCGTCATATACTCTGCCGCCTTCCGGAAGAACGGCAGCTGCGTTCAGAATCCGCACCAGATAATGATGCGGCCGCTCCGGCTTTTCCGTTTCCGGGGAGGACTCACTCTGGGAAGAAGACTCTGTCTCGGAAGCAGATTCACTCTGAGAGACAGTCTCCGCCTCGGAGGAAGGCTCATTCCGGGAGTCAGTCTCCGCCTCGGAGGAAGGATCACTCCGGGAGGCTGTCCCCGTCTCGGAGGAAGGATCATTCCGGGAGGCGGACTCATCCCGCGGGGAATGCTCTGCTCCGGTTGCGTCTTCTTTTTTCGGCGCGTTCTCCCGCGCTGCGTCCGGCCGGCCGGATGGCAGAGTTTCCCCCGGCAAGTTGGTACTTTCCGGCGGTGCACTTTGCACCGCTGCTCTTTCCGGCTCTGTCTCCACACAGGTTCCTTTTACAGTGCCCCCCGGCAGCAATACCGCCATTGTCACGGCAAGCATCCATGCGGCTATGCCTGTTCCCAATCTGATTCCCGTCTGCTTCATGCCTTATGATTCCTCCTTCCCATCCTCCTGATCTGATATCTTCCGGGCTGCTTCCATCGCTGTAAGGCAGGCCTTCTCTACGTCCTTTTGCACCGGCTCATACAATGCTTCCCGTCCGGCGGGGACCGCCACCTCTTCCGCCATCTGCTTCAGTTCTTCGATTCGCCCGATCTGCAGTGTTCTGCCGATGCCGCCCCGGGCAAGCTCTCCCGAAAGAAAGGGCAGCGTCTGCAGGGTTTCCCTGCAGAACTTCAGCCTCTGCAGCGGGTTCTGCAGGATGCTGTCCAGCCCGCCATCCGCCAGAATCCGGCTCAGGTCCTCCCAATACTGCATCGCATGCAAAGAAGGATCCTCCCCGGATTCCGTATGCAGCTTTTCCAGAACCGCCCCGAGCTTCAGGTACCAGGATGCCTTGCTCCGAGCCTCCTCTGCCTCTGCATTTTGTGTGCCCTGCGCGGCTTCCAGTACCTTCTCAAACCAGCCCATCGCGATCCTCCTGCTGTCTTCCCGCGGGCTGCTGTACCAGTAAGCCAGGGCGATCTGAACCGCCGTTTTAAGATAAGCCTCCGGCGCTTCCGCCAGCAGTTCCTCAAAAGTCCTTTCTGAGCCGGGTCGTACCGAATGCAGCGTGTCGCGCAGAAAGGTCTCTTCCTCGTCGGAGAAGCTTCCGTCTGTCTGCGCGTCCTCAAGAAACTTCAGATAGGCATCGCTTTTTGACGGGTTCAGAAAGACCGCCCTTCTGTAATAATCCCTGCTTTCCGCTTCGCTCACGACACTTGCCTCACGAACCAGCTTTTCATAGTTCCACGATTCGTCCGCAGACAGATCCAAGGCAGACGGAAGGATCTGAATGCACAGGGCTGCGGCCGGAAACGCAATTGACAGTGATCCGAGCAGCTGAAGTCTTCTGCGCTTTCTCCTCTCCTTCTTCCTGATCCGTTTCAATGCTTCCCGCAAAGCGGCCGCGCTTTGAAAACGCTGCCCCGGATCCTCCCTGAGACAGCGCAGGATCAGATCTGACAGCTGCGGGGGAATGTTCGGCACACAGCTTTTATCCGCCGCCTTGCGCCAGGTCACTCCTGCCGCGATCCGGTAGAGGGTCGCGCCAAGCCCGTAGAGATCTGTCCTGACATCCGGCTGTGGTCCGCCTGTGCGGTACTGCTCCGGAGCCGCATATCCATCTGTCCCCATCCCCTTCATCCGCTCCTTCTCCTTCCATGCAGATCCAAAGTCCACAAGCTTGATCAGGCCATCCGGCCTGCGGATCAGGTTCGACGGCTTGATGTCCAGATGGCAGACCGGCGGCTTCTGCTTCTCCAGATAGCACAGAGCTTCCGTTACCTGCTCCGCCACATCCTGCACCTCCCGGGCGGAGAGTACCTGCCTGTTCCGGATCCTTTTGTCCAGGGAGACGCCCCGGACATGCTCCATCACCAGAAAAACCCGGTCCTTCTCCTGCAGTACATCAATGACCTGTGCAAGATGATGCATCTTGAGCCGTTTCATCATCTGAAGCTCATGGCAGAAGCATGCATCCTCCGCACTCTCACAGACCCGGATCTCCTTGATGGCCCAGAACATCTCAGTCTGCATGTGAATGGCAAGATAGACGCTGCCCTCCGCACCTTCTCCCAGCTGCCGGAGCAGTTTGTATTTTCCGGCCAGGACCTCCCCCTCCCTCATCATGCAGCACCTCCTTTTGGCCAAAACAAAAAGAGACCCACGCAATGTAAGTCTCTTCAATCCTGATTGTATGCTGTTTTCAGACGCGGAGCAATTGACACCTTCGCCAAAATAATCTGCCCTGCAGCCCGTGCTTCTCCATCCCTTCGTGCAGTCACTTATGCAAGTGTGACAACTGCAAGTGTGACAGCCTCGGCGCGTCGCTGCTCTTTGCTCTTATTTATGACAAAGCAGAAAACGGATCCTCCGGATCGATCTGTCCGGGATCAAAGGCATACGCTGCCAGCGGGTCATCCGGATCAGCCTGCCCTGCATCAGAGGAATCATCTGCCGGCAATGCTTCCCTCCCGTCTTTGGCCGCTTCCTGCCGGAGATAAAGGTCCAGACTGGTATACCGCTTCTCCTGTGTCCCGTTGTCGATCATTGCGTTCATCACGTCCGGATTGCCGATCAGTACAACCATCCGCCTGGCACGGGTAACAGCCGTATACAAAAGATTCCGGTTCATCAGCATCCTGGGACCGGAAAGCAGCGGAATCACGACTGCCGGATATTCACTTCCCTGCGATTTGTGGATGGTTACCGCATAGGACAGCTCCAGCTGGTCGAGTTCTCCGAATTCATATTCGACATATCGATCTTCATCGAATACAACGGTAAGGGTCTGTGTGAATGGATCAATTTTTCTCAGAATCCCCATATCCCCGTTGAACACGCCCTGTCCGGTATGAAGCACTGCCTGGTGCCTTCCTCGCTGCGTCCACTCGATCTGATAGTTATTGCGCACCTGCATCACCCGGTCGCCTTCCCGAAACAGCGTATCCCCCCGGCTATGCTCCGCCTTCCCGTCAGAAGGAGGATTCAGATAGGATTGCATGGCCTTATTGAGATTCGTAATTCCGAGCACACCCTTTTTCATCGGTGCCAGAACCTGAATCTCTGAACCGGAGACCTTCAGGTAGCGGGGCAGATTGTCCTGCACCAGCTTGATCGCGGTTCCGATAATCGTACCGGGATCCATTTCCCTGATGAAAAAGAAGTCGGGGCTTTTGCTGCTGATCACAGGATGCTCTCCACGGTTGATCTTATGCGCATTTACAACAATATCGCTTTGCAGCGCCTGGCGGAAGATCCGGCTGAGTGTGATCGTCGGAATCATCCCGGACGCGATCAGGTCTCCCAGAACCCGGCCCGGCCCGACGCTGGGGAGCTGATCCGCATCACCCACCAGGATCAGGTGCATGCCCGGTACGATCGCGCTGAGCAGGGACTGAAACAGGTAAAGGTCCACCATCGACATTTCATCAACGATCACCACATCACAGTCGAGTGGATCCTCTATGCCCTTATTGAAGTACAGCACATCCTCCGGATCCCCGTTCACCTCCAGGAGCCGGTGGATCGTGCGCGCCTCGCGGCCGCAGGCCTCTTTCATCCTTTTGGCAGCCCTGCCGGTCGGTGCCGCAAGCTCGATGCTAAGACCCTCCTCCTCAAACACGCGGATCATCGTATTGATCGTGGTGGTTTTTCCGGTTCCGGGGCCTCCCGTAAGAATCAGGAGCGTCCCTCTTTGCGCCTCGACAACTGCCTCCAGCTGAGATTCATCCAGTTCATAGCCGGAAGCGGACGCTGCCTGCACCGCCTTCTGCCTGGCCTCCTCGATCGAACACCGGGTTCTGAGATTCCGCTCCAGCACCATCCGTGCCGTGCGCAGCTGGGCATAGAATGCTCTGGCGCTGTATACCCTGCTTTCTTCGTCTTCCGTTTTCAGTATGACCTTCTTCTCCACCGCCAGATCCAGAATGCAGGCGCCGACCGGATCATCGGCGCCCTCGAGCGCCTTTGGCGAAGAGATTGCTTCCCTGCCCGGATCGAAGCCCTGGAACTGTCCGTAATCTCCCAGAAGACGCTTCGTTCGCTCCACCAGAAGCGCTCTTGGCAGATACAGGCTTCCCTCGCCTGCTGCGGCTTCCAGTGTATACAGAATCGCACTGCAGATTCGAAATCTGGAATCGACCGGGATCTGTGCTCTCATGGCAATCTCATCCGCAGTGTGAAAACCGATTCCCCGTACCTCATCTGCCAGTCGGTAAGGGTTCTCCCGCAGAATCGAATAGATATCCGGCCCGTATTGATTCCAGATCTTCAGTGCAAGGGTATTGGAAATGTTGTACCGGGAAAGAAACAGAAGGCCATCCCGAAGATCGCGCTTCTCATAGAGCTGAGCCGCGATCTCCCGCGCCTTCTTTGCTGAAATCCCCTTGATCTCTGCAAGCCGCTCCGGCTCTTCGTCCAGAATCCGGAACGTATCTTTCCCGAACGCCTTGACAATCCGGTGCGCCAGAGCCTGCCTGACCCCACTGATCATCCCCGATCCAAGGTATCGTTCCATCGCCGCGATACTGTCCGGGCGGCGGATCTCAAAGGAGGCAATCTTAAACTGCTCTCCATAGACCGCATGCGTCACCCAGTTGCCTTCCAGCTGCAAAAGCTCGCCTTCCCCGACATCCGGCAAAGATCCGACCGCAGTAAAAACACTGTCCAGACCTTTCTTTTCCAGAGCTGGATCCAACAAGATCAGGACAGTATAGCCGTTCTCTTCATTCCGGTATGTGATATGCTCAACATATCCTGTAACTGTTTCCATGTTTCCTTCCAAAACACGGCAGTGCCGCTCTTTTATTCCAGCACGAGCTCCGCGTACCGGCCGGTTCCGATTGCCACCGCGCAGAGCGGATCATCGGCTGTCACCACGTTCACGCCGGTCCTTGACTCTAAGAGCTCCTCCAGTCCGTCGATCAAAGACCCGCCGCCTACCAGGACAATTCCGCGGCTCACAACGTCAGAGGCAAGCTCCGGAGGCGTCTTCTCCAGCACACTGTGCACCGCCTCAACCACTCTTGTCGTGAGCTCTCTGCATGCCAGCCTGCAGTCTTCGGAGCTGATGCGGACCTTCTTGGGAAGGCCTGTCTCGATATCTCTTCCGATGAACTCCAGAAAACGCTCCTCCGGACGCTCATATACCGTTCCGACCTGCATCTTGATCTCTTCCGCGGCTGCCCGCTCGATCACTACGCCAAACTGATTCCTGACATAGCGGATGATCGCCTCATCGTAGTCATTTCCGCCCACCTTGACATGCGTGCTGACCACGATTCCGTCCATGGAAAGGATTGCGACATTGGTGCTCCCGCCTCCTATGTCAACGATCATATTTCCGCAGGGCTTTGAAAAATCAATGCCTGCTCCGATGGCCGCGGCGATCGGCTCCTCTACCATATGCACATCTCTGGCGCCTGCCTGATAGGCAGCATCCTCCACCGCATGTCTCTCCACCTGGGTCAGTCCCACCGGAACACTGATGCTGACGCGCGGTTTGCGGAAGGACAGCCTACCGACCGCCTTCTGGATGAAATAGCGAAGCATCTGCTCCGTCACCACATAGTCCGCGATGATTCCATTTTCGAGCGGATGAATCTGCGTCAGATTCCCTGCCGCCCGGGACAGCTGGATCCTGGCCTCTTCGCCGATCGCGCGAATCTTCTCCTCATCCCTGTCAAAGGCAGCAACGGAAGGCTCCTTCAGCACGACACCTCTGCCGCGCACATAGACCAGAATGCTGGATGTGCCAAGATCAATTCCCACATCTGTAATTGCCATAGTTATGTCCTTCCATTTCTATCTGTGCCTGCGCAGCAAAGCAATCAGGATGGCTGCTGCAGCTGCAAGCAGTGCCGACAGCACCTGGGATACCGCAATTTCGGTACCGGGGATCAGAAGCTGGTCCGTTCG
>CADBZI010000047.1:0-9754 GCA_902799015.1 uncultured Lachnospiraceae bacterium
CGGGGGTAGCGGCGGTCGTCAAACCGATCCGCGGCGGAACGGACGGCGCGAAGCTTTCTTACATGGGGCTTCCCTGCCCGAATCTGTGTACCGGCGGTTACAATTACCACGGCAGATTTGAATACGCCTCGGTACAGGAAATGGAAAAAACGGTCGAGATCCTGACGAAGATCGCCGCGCGCTACGGCACATATTTCATTGACCAAAACGGCGACGTCCGGACGCTATGACGGAAGAGGCCAGGGAAGAAGCCGCCAGACAGCGGCTGTTTATCGACGCGGCCAGGGAATCCGTCGGCCGGCTGAAAGAAACGACCGGCCGTACGCCGCGCGCCTGTGTCGTGACGTTCGGCTGTCAGATGAACGCGCGCGATTCCGAAAAGCTGACGGGTATCCTGCAAGCCTGCGGCTATGAGATCACGGACAGCGAGGACGCTGATTTCGTCATTTTCAATACCTGCACGGTCCGGGAAAATGCGAATGTCCGCCTCTATGGACGTCTTGGAGCTCTGAGTCCGCTTCGGAAAAAGAATCCCGGTATGAAGATTGCCCTGTGCGGATGTATGATGCAGGAGAAGGATGAGATTGAGCGGATCCGGCAGAAGTATCGCTACGTCAGCCTCGTATTCGGAACGCACAATCTTTACCGGTTTGCGGAACTGATGTGTGCCTGCCTGATGTCTGACGATCAGATCATAGATGTCGCTGACCAGAGTGATGCCATCGTGGAGAATCTCCCGGTGGAAAGGACCTATTCCTTCAAAAGCGGCGTCAATATCATGTTCGGGTGCAATAATTTCTGTACCTACTGTATTGTCCCCTATGTTCGCGGAAGGGAGAAGAGCAGAGAGCCGAAAGAGATCCTGCGGGAAATCGAACATCTTTCCGCAGATGGCGTCATTGAGATTATGCTCCTGGGGCAAAATGTCAATTCCTATGGAAAAGGCTTATCCCAGGAGATCACTTTCGCACAGCTTCTGAAAGAGGCTGCACGCATAGACGGGATCGAACGGATCCGGTTTATGACCTCGCATCCCAAGGACCTGTCCGATGAACTGATTGATGTGATGGCTTCCTGCAGCAAGATCTGCCCGCATCTTCATCTGCCCGTCCAGAGCGGATCCTCGCGTCTTTTGAAGAAGATGAACCGGCATTATACCAAAGAATCGTATCTGGCTCTTGTCAGAAGGCTGAGAGAGCGGATTCCGGATCTGTCGCTTTCCACGGATCTGATTGTCGGGTTCCCAGGAGAAACGGAAGAAGATTTCCTTCAGACCCTTGACATCGTTCGTCAGGTGGAATACGACTCAGCGTTTACCTTCCTCTATTCCAAACGGACCGGAACCCCTGCGGCGGCCATGGAAGATCAGGTGCCGGATGAAATCGCGCATGAGCGGTTTGACCGCCTTTTGTCTGAAGTCCAGACAATCGGCCGCAGAAGGTCTTCCAGGTTTGAAGGAACCGTTCAGAAGGTTCTGGTGGAAGAGAAAAACCGCCAGACAGAAGGATTGGTCACCGGCAGGACCCCGCACAACCTGGTGGTTCATTTTCCAGGGGATCCGTCTTTGATCGGAACCATCGTGGATGTGAGACTGGATCAGGCGCACGGATTCTACTACACCGGTACCGTATCAGAAAAAAAATGAAGTAGAAAGAAAGCGTGTTGTACATGTTGCTGGACGAGATCGACATCGGAAAGCTGTCCCCGATGATGAAGCTGTATGTCGAGACGAAGAAACAGTATGCGGACTGCATCCTGTTTTACCGCCTCGGCGATTTTTATGAGATGTTCTTTGATGATGCTGTTTTGGTATCCAGGGAGCTTGAGATCACACTGACCGGCAAAGAATGCGGTCTTGATGAGCGTGCGCCTATGTGCGGCGTTCCGTACCATGCTGTGGACAGCTATCTGAACCGTCTGATTGAAAACGGGCACAAGGTTGCGATCTGTGAGCAGGTGGAAGATCCCAGACAGGCAAAAGGGCTTGTCAAGCGGGAGGTTGTCCGAATCGCCACACCCGGCACGAATCTGGATACTTCCGCTCTGGACGCGGGAAAGAACAACTATCTGATCAGTCTTCTGTATCTGCCCGAGCATTTCGGGATCGCAGCTGTGGATATTACGACCGGTACCTTTCTTGTAACGGAAGCGGATTCCAGACGGCGTCTGAGGGACGAGCTTCTCCGCTACCGGCCGGCTGAAATCATCTGCAACGACTCCTTTCAGATGTCCGGCCTGGATCTGGATGAGATCCGTCAAAGCACGGGGGCGACGATCTTCCCGCTGGATTCCTCGTGGTTTGACGCGGACGGCTGCAAACAGGAGCTCCTGGATCATTTTCATGTGCAATCCCTTGGCGGAATCGGCCTCGTGGATATGGAGAGCGCTTCCATCGCGGCCGGTGCCGCTCTGCGGTATCTGAGAGAAACACAGAAGTCGGAGCTGGGTAATCTGACTCAGATCTCTCCCTATACCATCGGCAAGTTTATGGTACTGGATTCCTTTACCAGAAGGAATCTGGAGCTGACGGAAACCATGCGGGAAAAGAGCAGAAGAGGCTCCCTGCTGTGGGTCCTGGACCGCACAAAGACAGCGATGGGCGCACGCATGCTCCGGTTTTTTCTGGAGCAGCCGCTCATTGACAAGGAAGAAATCGAGCTCAGGCTGGATGCTGTTTCCTCCCTGTGCAGTATGGCAATCACCAGGGAGGAGATCCGGGAATACCTGCAGCCGGTTTATGATCTGGAGCGCCTGATCTCAAGGATTGCCTATCACACGGCGAACCCCAAAGACCTGATCGCATTTCGGACCTCCCTGGAGATGATTCCGCCGATCCGCCGGGCTCTGGAAGAGTTCCAGGCGCCTCTTTTGAAGCAGATTACGGATGAGATTGACGAGCTTACGGATCTATGTGATCTGATTGCCCGTTCCATCATCGATGATCCTCCGCTTCTGATCCGGGAAGCAGGGTTTATCCGGGACGGATTCAACGAAGAAGTGGACAGGCTGCGCGCAGCGGCGAAGGATGGAAAGAGCTGGCTTGCCGATGTAGAGAAGCGGGAGAAGGAACGCACCGGCATATCCAAGATGAAGCTGAAGTTCAACAAAGTCTTCGGCTATTATCTGGAGGTGCCGAACAGCTTCCGGGACAAGGTTCCGGAGGATTATATGCGCAGGCAGACACTGGTGAATGCGGAGCGCTACATCACACCGGAGCTGAAGGAGCTCGAGGAAACCATTCTGGGCGCTTCCGACCGCCTCAATACGCTGGAGTACGAATTATTTGTCCAGGTTCGCGAGGAGATTGCGCATCATACTGCCCGCATCCAGAAAACCGCCCATGCCATCGCGCTGGCAGACGCGCTTGCTTCCCTTGCGGTGGTTGCGGAACAGAACCGTTATGTCCGTCCGAAGATCAACGAACGGGGACTGATCGATATCCGGGAAGGACGTCATCCCGTGGTGGAGCAGATGAGCGGCGGAGAGCTCTTTGTTCCGAATGATACCTTGCTGGACAACAAAAAGAGCCGGGTCAGTATCATCACAGGCCCGAATATGGCCGGAAAGTCAACCTATATGCGCCAGAGCGCATTGATCGTCCTGATGGCGCAGATCGGGTCCTTCGTACCAGCCGAGCGCGCAAATATCGGACTGGTGGACCGGATCTTTACCCGGGTGGGCGCTTCCGATGATCTTGCCAGCGGACAGTCCACCTTTATGGTGGAGATGAATGAGGTCGCCCTGATTCTGCGTCAGGCAACCAGGAACTCTCTTCTGATTCTGGACGAGATCGGCAGGGGCACCTCCACCTATGACGGACTTTCCATCGCATGGGCTGTCGTTGAGCATATTGCGGATCCGAAGCTGATCGGGGCGAAGACGCTGTTTGCGACCCATTATCACGAGCTCACCGAGCTGGAAGGAAAAATCCCGGGCGTCAACAATTACTGTATTGCGGTCCGGGAGAAGGGGGATGACATTGTATTTCTGCGCAAGATCGTCAAAGGCGGCGCGGACAGAAGCTATGGCATCCAGGTGGCCAAGCTGGCCGGGGTTCCCCAGACAGTCATCGACCGGGCAAAGGAGCTGGCGGAAGAGCTCAGCGAACACGATATCACGGAGCAGGCAGCAGAAAAATCAACCATTGCTCCGGCGAAAAAACAAAAGCCCAGAAAAGCGGATGAGGTTGATCTGCATCAGATGTCCTTCTTTGATACGGTCTCTGATGAGGATGTCCTCCGGGAATTGAAGGAGGTCGATGTCACGGCCATGACACCGATCGAGGCAATGAATACGCTCTATTCCCTGCAGAACAAATTGAAAAACAGGTGGCAGCCTGACGCCTGAAGCAGGATCATAAGAAACGCATGGCAGGATACCAGGCGGACCTGGCATGAGAAGACAGGCGCCGGAATGCGTGAAATACAAGGTTAAGAAGATGAAGGAAATCCATGTTCTCGAACAGACAACCATAGATAAAATCGCGGCTGGTGAGGTTGTGGACCGTCCGGGCTCTATCGTCAAAGAGCTTTGCGAAAATGCGCTGGATGCCGGTGCATCCGCAATTACGGTGGAAATCCGCGACGGCGGAATCTCCATGATCCGCGTGACGGACAACGGAGAGGGGATCGATCCCTCCCAGATCCGGAACGCGTTTCAGCGCCATGCCACCTCCAAGATTACGCAGGTGGAGGATCTTACCGCAATCCGCTCCTTTGGATTCCGCGGGGAGGCGCTCTCCAGTATCTGTGCGGTAAGCCGCGTGGAGCTGATTACAAAAGTCCGTGAGAATCTGACCGGCATCCGCTATAAGATTGAAGGCGGAAGCGAGCGGCTGTTCGAGGAAGTAGGCGCGCCTGCGGGAAGCACCTTTATCGTGCGGGATCTGTTCTACAATACGCCTGCCCGGAGAAAGTTTCTCAAAAGCGCGCAGACAGAAGCCGGCTATATCAGCGATTATGTCAGCAGACTGGCGCTTTCCAATCCGCACATCAGCGTGAAGTTCATGGTCAATTCAACGACAAAGCTTCAGGCCTCCGGCTATGGCAGCCAGGCGGATGTGATCAACTCTGTATTCGGAAGAGAGATCCGCACCAATCTGATCGAGGTCAACGCCGTCGATGAGGCCAATGACATGACACTGAAGGGCTGGATCGGAAAGCCTTCCATCAGCAGAGGAAACCGTTCCAATGAAATCCTGTATGTCAACGGACGGCTGATCTATAACAATGTTTTTTCCAAAGCGGTGGAGGAAGGGTACGAAACCTTCCTGATGCAGCATAAGTTTCCCTTTGTGATTCTCTCTCTGACAATGCCCGGCAGCAAAGTAGATGTCAATGTACATCCTGCCAAGGCACAGGTGCGCTTTAGTGACGGCCCTGCAGTATTTCAGTTCGTGAAAAACACGGTGAGAGATCTTCTTCAGGGACAGGAGCTGATTGTTGACACTTCCTTTGATACTGCAAAAGAGCTGAATCAGGCCCGCAGACAGGCCAGGGAAAGAGCGCTCGAAGCAGAAAAAAGCAAAGACGTACCGGAACCCTTTGAGACGCTGAGAAGAGAGCATCAGGCATCAGGCGGCAATCTGAACGGAGCCGGGCCGGGTGCATGGGTCTATGAAAGAAAGTATCCGGACCGTGTTCGTGAAACGCCTGCTGATTCCAACCGCTTCCTGCAGGAGATGAGCCGGCTGTCCGCATTTGAGGATCATACGGATGAGCCTGCCCGGCAAAAGACCTATGTGCAGCCTTCCTTCCTGAGTGAAGAGGCCAGGCCGAGGCATCGTCTGATCGGACAGCTCTTTGAGACCTACTGGATCATCGAATACAACAGCTGCATGTATATCATCGACCAGCACGCGGCGCATGAGAAGGTGCTCTTTGAGCGTCTGATGAAGAAGTACCGGAGCAAGCAGGCAGCCTCCCAGATGCTGAGTCCGTCTATGATCCTCTCTTTGTCCCTGACAGAGGAGGCGCTCCTGAAAGAAAACCTGGAAGCATTTCAGGCGATCGGCTTCGAGATCGAACCGTTTGGCGGGCACGATTACATGATCAGTGCTGTTCCGCAGGATCTGTTCGGACTTTCCGAAAAGGAGTACTTCATGGAGATGCTCGACAGTCTCAGTGCGGATGCGGGGAAAACATCTGTCGAAACCATCACCATGCGTGTTGCCACGATGGCCTGCAAGGCAGCAGTAAAGGGAAATACCCGGATGAGTCCACAGGAGGCTGACGAGCTGATCACGGAGCTTCTTACACTGGACAATCCGTTCAACTGTCCGCATGGACGTCCGACCATTCTGTCGATGTCAAAATCAGAGATTGAGAAGAAGTTCCATCGGATCGTATGACAGGAGAGAGAGTTCCATGAACCAGAAACAGCTGATCATACTGACCGGTCCTACCGCGGTCGGAAAGACCAATCTGTCGATCCGTCTTGCAAAAAGAATCGGCGGAGAGATCATCTCGGCAGATTCCATGCAGGTCTATCGCGGTCTTGATATCGGATCGGCAAAGATCATGCCTGACCAGATGGACGGCGTCAGGCATCACCTGATTGACGTGCTGGATCCACAGGAGTCTTTTGATGTCACCATGTTTCAGCATCTGGCAAAGGATGCCATTCAGGATATCCGCAAGAGAGGGCATATCCCGATCCTGGTCGGCGGCACCGGCTTTTATATCCAGTCTGTGGTCTATGACATTGATTTTACGCAGCAGGACCCGGATGAGGAATATCGCCGGATGCTTGCCAGAGAGCAGGATCCATACCGGCTTCATGAGATGCTCAAGCAGGTGGATCCGGATGCTGCCGCGAAGATTCACCCGAACAATATCAGGCGGACGATCCGGGCCCTGGAATTCTGGCGTCAGACCGGGGAAAGGATCTCACAGCACAATCAGAAGGAGCGGGAAAAGGAATCCCCTTACCTCTTTTGCTATTTTGTTCTGACACAGGACAGGGCAAAGATCTATGAGAAGATAGACCTTCGTGTCGATCAGATGCTCGAGGACGGTCTGGAGGGCGAAGTGAGATCTTTGAAGACGCTTGGGCTGACGCCGGATATGACTTCCATGAAAGGTCTTGGCTATGCCGAAATGCTGCGTTATCTCTCAGGCGACATCCCCTATGAGGAAGCCGTCCGGCTGATCAAGCGCAATACCAGGCACTTTGCAAAGAGGCAGCTTACCTGGTTTCGGCGGGAGAAAGATGTCATCTGGATGGATAAGGATGACTATGACGGGGATGAGGAAAAGATCCTCGATGCAATGCTGCGCAGGATGCAGGAGAAAGGAATACAATATTACGATGTCAGGCAGACAGACGACGGAAGAAATCTACAGACAGATGGGGATCAGTCATGATCTGTGGGAGATTGGAGAGCGTGTCTTAACGGATCTGAAAGAACGTTTCTCAAAGATCGACGAAACCGCTGAAATCAACCAGATTAAAGTGCTTGGGGCCATGCAGAAAGCACGGATCAGCGCGGAGCATTTCAACGGCTCTACCGGGTACGGCTACAATGATGCAGGCCGGGATGATCTGGAGCGGGTTTACGCTTCTGTGTTCCACACGGAGGATGCACTGGTGCGTTCCCAGATTACCTGCGGAACCCACGCGCTGAGTCTTGCGCTTGCCGCCAACCTTCGTCCCGGAGACGAGTTGCTCTCGCTCAGCGGAAAGCCTTATGATACACTGGAAGAGGTGATCGGAATCCGTCCTTCCCGCGGAAGCCTTGCCGAGTACGGGATTACCTACCGGCAGGCAGAGCTGAAAGAGGATGGGAGCTTCGATGCGGAAGCCATCCGGAATGCGCTCCGGCCCAATACCCGCATTGCGGCAATTCAGCGCTCCAAGGGATATCTGACCAGACCCTCCCTTTCCGTAGAGCAGATCGGTGAGGCGATCCGGTTCGTGAAAGATCTTCGGCCGGATATTCTCGTCATGGTGGACAACTGCTACGGGGAATTTGTGGACCGTATAGAGCCTTCCGATGTCGGAGCGGACATGACCGTCGGATCCTTGATCAAGAATCCCGGCGGCGGTCTGGCCCCCATGGGCGGTTACATTGCCGGAACGAAGGAGTGCGTGGAGAACTGTGCGGTAAGGCTGACCTCTCCCGGACTCGGCCGGGAAGTCGGTGCCAGCCTGGGAATCAACCGTTCTCTGTACCAGGGGCTGTTTCTCGCCCCGACGGTGACGGCAGGCGCGCTGAAAGGAGCCATCTTCGCAGCCAATCTGTTTGAACGGTTTGGCTTTACCTGTATTCCGAACGGAAAAGAGCCCCGGCAGGATATCATTCAGGCAATCGAATTCGGCAGCGCAAAGGGACTGATCGCGTTCTGCGAAGGAATCCAGGCCGCCGCTCCGGTCGATTCCTATGTATCCCCTGAGCCATGGGCAATGCCCGGCTACGACAGTGATGTAATCATGGCAGCAGGCGCATTTATCCAGGGATCCTCGATCGAGCTGTCAGCGGACGGACCGCTCCATGAACCGTATGCCGCTTACTTTCAGGGCGGACTCACCTTTCCGCATGCGAAATTCGGCATTCTGAAGGCTGCCCAGAGACTGCTGGATCAAAATCTGATCAAGCCCGGAGCCTGGCAAAGGAATTGATCCGGTGTGACTCGTCACATTCTGACCAGGCACAAGGCATGCCCAGGGCTCCTGAGTGGAGACTTTTGGGGGCGCAGAGCGTCCAGTGGACGCTCGCTTTGCGCCGACCGGAGCGGAGCGGAGACTCGCAGCGAAGGAGCCCTGCGCATGCCGCAGGGGCTGGTGAGGGTGTGACTTGTACAGCCCGAAAGTATTGTATTCTTCTTCCAAACCATGTATAATCAAAACTGCAGGACGTGGTATTCTAAACTACATCAAAAGTTTATGTCATCTACATGGTAAGGAGGAAGAGTCGACATGAAAGCATCAGGTTTCGTGAAGGATCCCTGGAGCGCTTATACCCATGCGATCGGTCTGGCGCTCACCTGCGTGGCTGCGGTCCCGCTTCTGATCAAAGCATCCGGAAGAAATGATCCGAAGGAGATGGGGTGCATGCTGGTGTTTATACTCAGCATGGTTCTCCTGTATGCGGCGTCCACGATCTATCACACCCTGGATCTCGGAGAGAAGAAAAACCGTATCCTCCAGAGATTGGACCACAGTGCCATCTCCATCCTGATCGCCGGAACCTATACGCCTCCGTGCATGCTTGCGTTCCGTCAGCCGACAGGAAGGAATCTGTGCATTCTCGTGTGGAGCATCGCCATCGCCGGTATCGTGATCAAGCTGTTCTGGATCAGCTGCCTCAGATGGTTTTCCTCCCTCCTTTATATCGGGATGGGCTGGGCCTGCGTCACTGCATTTCCATCCCTGCTGCATGATCTTCCGAGGCCATGCTTTTACTGGTTTCTTGCGGGAGGAGTTCTGTACACGGTCGGTGGAATTATCTATGCATTGAAGCTGCGTTCCTTTAATGAGAAGCATAAAAACTTCGGAACCCATGAGATCTTCCATCTGTTTGTGATGGGAGGAAGCTTCTGTCATTACATTGCGATCTATGTTTTTATTGCCTGAGACGCATCAGGTGAAAGACAACAGGAAAGGAGAATGCTGTCCTATGAAGAAGGTAATTGTGATCGGAGGAGGCCCGGCCGGCATGATGGCCGCAATTGCATCTGCCCGTTCCGGAGCAAAGACAACTCTTCTTGAAGCAGGGCCAAAGCCAGGCAGAAAGCTTCTTCTGACCGGGAACGGA
>CADBZI010000047.1:9770-27745 GCA_902799015.1 uncultured Lachnospiraceae bacterium
GGACGCTGCAATCTGACCAACCTGGATACACAGATCCGGTCCGTCTACGATTCCGCTGACCCATCCGAAGCGAAAACTCTGGTCAATTCCGTGTTTTCTGGTTTTGACACAGAGGATCTTCTGCAGTTTTTCCGCAACGAAGGACTGCTGACAATGACAGAGCACGGCAGCTACGTCTATCCGGTGACAGCCCAGTCCTCCACTGTGCTGGAGGTGCTTCTCAGGGCGATGAAGGCTCTGGATGTCAAGCTGAAGTACAGCGAAGAGGTTATTGAGATCGAGCGGGTCCGGGAGGATGCCTCCGGAATGCCTTCGGAAAGCGGCTGGAATGTGCGCACAAAGACATGGACCTATACGGCGGATCGTGTCATTCTTGCCTGCGGTTCGAGAGCTGTCCCATCCACCGGATCAAACGGGAGCGGATATGAGCTATGCCGGATGCTTGGACTGGATGTGACGGATATTCTCCCCGCACTGACGGCAGTCTCCTGCAGTCTTTACGCGCCGGATGCGAAAGCATATGTTCCCGGCTCAGCCAGGCGCCAGGGCAGGCAAAGCGAATCGCAGCATACTGCGGACCCGCTTTCTGACGCATCCGGAACCAGAACCCTTGCGCTTGTCACTGTACTTGCCGACGGGGAGCAGATTGCGCAGGAGAGAGGACAGGTTCAGTTTACGAAGCAGGATCTGTCCGGAATCGTTGTCTATAATCTGAGCCGCTTTGTTGTGCGCGCACTGCACAGAGGCTGTGAGGTGACCCTGAGTCTGGATCTGGTCCCCGACACCGCCCAGGATGTGCTCGATCAGACGATCAAAGCGCTCAGGAAGAAATATGACGGAATCAGTGATGACAGGATTCTGTGCGGACTTGTTTCCTCCAGGCTGATTCCGGCCGTGCTTGCGCTGAGCAGGCAGTCCGGGCAAAGCCTTGCCCATGTGCTGAAGCATTTCCTGCTGAAAGCATCCGCGCTGAGAGATTTTGACAGCGCCCAGGTATGTGCAGGGGGTGTGAGGGTAACGGAACTGCATGCCGGGACACTGGAATGCCGAGCGCAGGAATTGAAGGGGATCTATCTGGCCGGTGAACTGATCGATGTGGATGGTCCGTGCGGCGGATATAATCTTCAGTGGGCTTTTTCGAGCGGCTATGTCGCCGGACTTAATGCTGCGATGGAACCGTAACCCTCAGACGCAAGCTGTATTCCCAGGGACGTGCCTATGATTCGTATTACTCAGCTGAAACTGCGTCCGGGCGAGCCGGAAGAGATGCTGGCGCATTCCATTCGAAAGCTCCTGCATCTGAAAGAACAGGAAGAATTCTCCTATGAGGTGCTTCGGCGCTCCATTGACGCACGGAAGAAACCGGATCTTTTTGAAACCTATACGGTACAGGTTGATCTGAAAAAGAAGCAGACGGAAAAAAGAATCCTGCATGCCGGGATCCGGAATGTGTCTGCCTATGCGCCTGTTCGATACCGGTATGCGGAGACAGACGGGAAGGCTTCCCCGTCGTCCCAGATCTTTTCCGATGTCCCGAAGGAAGCTGTCAATAACCCGGAAAGGCCGCTGATTATCGGAAGGGCAAAGGGCAGCGCAGCGCAGTCAGAGCGTCCTGCAATTCTGGGATACCGGTGCTCTGAATCCGGAGTCCAACGTGCAGTTTGGGGAAGGCGGAGCAGGAACCTTCTCAGACGGAAAGCTGAACACCGGGGTGAAGGATCCGGAAGGCAGAATCCGTTTCATCCTGGAAACATTTGTCCAGGCAGGCGCCCATCCGGATATTCTGTGTGATGCGAAGCCGCATGTCGGAACGGATGTCCTGAAAAAAGTGATTGCCTGCCTGACCGACGAGATCTGCTCCCGTGGCGGTGAAGTGTTCTTTGAGACGCGCATGGATCAGATGGAGCAGACAAGCGAGGGCATGTGGAAGGTTGGCTGCAGCCAAGTCCTCCGGGAAGCTGCAGGCACCGGAAATCGGGAAATGCTGTGGTTTACCACCAGGCACCTGGTGCTCGCGATCGGGCATTCCGCAAGAGATACCTTTGCCATGCTGCACAGATCAGGGATCTGTATGAAGCCTAAGGCGTTTGCCGTCGGTGTCCGGATTCAGCATCCGCAGAGCCTGGTTGACCGTGCGCTGTACGGAATTTCAGGCGGGAATTCTCTTCCTGCGGCATCCTATAAGCTGACCCATCGTCTGGAAGGCGGAAGAGGCGTCTATTCCTTCTGCATGTGTCCCGGCGGATATGTGGTCAATGCCTCCTCCGAGGAAGGAGGGCTTGCCGTAAACGGGATGAGCAATCACGACCGCGCCTCAAACAGCGCCAACAGCGCAATTGTGGTTACAGTATCTCCCGAAGAAATCGCTGCCTACGAAAACCACACGGGAGACATTCCCGCCCTGATCGGAATGGAATTCCAGAGACATCTGGAGCGGGCGGCATTTGAAGCGGGAAACGGTGCGATTCCCGTTCAGCGTTTCGGTGATTATGCACGGCGTTTTGGGGACTGCGCAAAGATCAGGCTTCCGGATTATGAGCCGAAGATTCTCGGAAGATGGACGCTGTCTCCCATCCGCCGGATCTTTCCGGAGTTTATCGCGTCAGGAATCGAAGAAGGGATTCTTGCGTGGGAGCGTCAGATCGAGGGCTTCTCAAGTGAGGATGCCCTTCTGTGTGCTGCGGAAAGCCGTACCTCTTCACCGGTCCGGATCCTGAGAGAGGCGGATTATCAGGCTCCCGGGCACCGAAACCTGTATCCGTGCGGAGAAGGAGCCGGCTATGCGGGAGGCATCACCAGCGCGGCGGTTGACGGTCTGAAGGTTGCCGAACAGATTCTTAAGACCTGTGTGCGTCCTTGAATAATAGAATTGAATCATGTAGAATATGGAAGAGAGTGCGCGCAGGTTATGCGTATGAATCTTCATGAAAACAGCACCGTAAAGATGAAGGACCTTCCGAAGCAGGAACGTCCTTATGAAAAATGTGCGCGATTCGGTCCGGAAACGCTTTCTGACGCAGAATTGCTTGCAGTGATCCTCAGATCCGGAGCAGAAGGCGTCAGTGTGCTCGAGATGAGCCGCTCCCTGATCCATTCATTGGGAAGCGGCGGAATCGCAATGCTTCCCGCACAGGGAATGGAGGATCTTCAGAAGATCCGTGGGATCGGCGCGGTAAAGGCGCTTCAGATCAGATGCCTCGCAGAGCTGTCAAGAAGAATTGCACAGGCAAAGATCGGTGCCGAGGATGAGCTGGTATACGATAATCCGGAAGTCATCGGTTCTTACTATATGGAAGAACTCAGACATGAAAGTCAGGAGATCGTGCTGATACTATGCCTGAGCAGCAAGGGGAGACTGCTTGGGAAAAAGATCATTTCCAGAGGAACCATTCATACGGCAATTCTCGATCCAGGTGAAGTGTTTAAGGAAGCGCTTGCAAGAAGAGCGGCATCGATCGTCCTTTTGCACAATCATCCCAGCGGAGATCCGACTCCGTCCGCGGAGGATATTGACATCACAAAGCGGATCGCGCAGGCCGGAAGGCTGATCGGAATTCCTCTGACGGATCATCTGGTCATCGGAGACCGTTCCTATGTCAGTCTGCGGCAGTCTCACATGATGGAAGCATAAGAATCGATTCCCGGCTTTGGCAAAATGGGCGCGAATCGCAGACGGGATCTTATCAGTAAGGGGTAACACAACATACATGTTTTTTTCGAATATTATCGGGGTTGACCTGGGAACAGATACCCTGAAGCTGCGTGACAGAAGCGGGGAGCAGTTCATGGAGAGCCGGAACATGATCGCGCGGCGCGGCAAAAAGACGCTTGCGATCGGCAACGATGCGTACATGATGTACGAAAAGAATCCGACCTCTGTCCAGGTCATTCGTCCCATGACCGGAGGTGTGATTGCATCCTCCGAAGATATGGAAAGTGTGCTGACATACACGCTTCGCAAATTTACCACTTTTTCCCAGAAGAGTGCGGGAATCTGCATCGCGGTGCCTTCCCAGGTAACCCCTGTGGAACAGCGCGCTTTTTATAATGTCTGTAATACGACGCTCAGTCCCGGCAGAGTCCATCTGGTCGATAAAGGAATTGCGGATGCCGTCTCGATCGGACTGCCGGTGCTTGGGCCGGAAGGCCATATGATTGTCAATATCGGTGCGGATACGACGGAGATCTCCGTGATTTCCGACGGGAAAGTGATTATTGGAAGAACCCTGAAAGAAGGAGGCTTTACGCTGGATGATGACATCGTGACCATGGTCCGGCGCAAGTTCAATATCAGCATCGGGCGCAGAACCGCGGAACAGCTGAAGAACAATCTTGCCTTTATGATCAACGGCCCCAGGCTGGAGCAGAAGGTTTTCGGGATTCACACTTTGTCCGGTCTCCCGAAATCGGATCTGATTCCCGCCCTTGCCGTTTCCGTGGCTGTCCTTGCCACGATCGACCGGATCGTGGATGAGGTCCGGCAGGTTGTCGACCGCACGCCGCCCATGCTCAGACAGGACATCTTCCGGGAAGGAATCTTCCTGACCGGCGGGGTATCGCTGATCCAGAATCTGCCAATGTATCTTCAGAAAGAAGTTTCGCTTCCTGTCTATCATATTCAGGATCCCAAAAACTCAACCATCCGCGGTCTGATCACGATGATCAATCAGAAAGAACTGCATACGCTGATGCGTTCACCCAGAAGATAACCGATGATAAGGGGATATCACTATGAACCAGAAAAGAAAACAGGGAAAAACAACTCTGATCATTCTCTCTTTGATCTGCATCGTGCTGATTGGCATCTCCATCATCGGCTCCAGTGTTACAAGCCCTGTTACAGGCTTTACCGGCATGATTATCACGCCGATCCAGAAGGGGATGAATCAGCTCGGCGCATTTCTGTCAGGGTTTTCCTCCAATATGACAGATGCGGCACAGCTTCGCGAGGAGAATACGCAGCTGCAGAATCAGGTGGATACCCTGAAGGCCGAAAACTCCAAGCTTGTCCTGAATAAGGAGGAGCTGAACCGTCTTCAGGAGCTGCTGGAATTAAAGGAACAATACTCGGACTATGATGCGATCGGCGCCCATGTCATCTCAAAAGGTTCCGGGAACTGGTTTACGACATTTACCATTGACAAGGGATCCAATGACGGCGTAAAGGTAGACTGCAATGTCATGGCCGGCGCTGGGTTGTGCGGAATTGTAACCGATGTGGGGCCGAACTGGGCGAGAGTGCGTTCCATTACCGATGATGATTCCAATGTTTCCGCAATGGTCTCTACGACAAGTGATACCTGTATCATAGCCGGCAATCTTCAGCTCCTGGACGAGGGCACGCTCTCTTTGGTTAAGCTGACCGATGACAACAATCATGTGCATGTCGGCGACAAGGTGGTGACCAGCAATATTTCCGAGAAGTATCTGCCGGGAATTCTGATCGGCTATATCTCGGAGCTGAACAATGACGCAAACAACCTGACCAAGTCCGGAACGCTGAACCCTGCTGTGGATTTCCATCATCTTCAGGAGGTTCTTGTCATCCGCACATTGAAGGAATATATCCCGAGTGAAGGTGCCATACCGGAATCTGCCCAGGCTTCCGGACAGGATACCACAACGCTCACAGCCCCCAGAGCAGAGGATGCAGCCAAAGCGGCTAAGGACGCCCAGGAGGCGGCTGAAGGCGGAGAGGCAGTTGCAGAAGGCGGAGAACAGGAGGCGGCAGAAGGCGGAGAGCAGGCCGCAGCCGAAGATGGAGAACAGGAGGCGGCCGAAGGCGGGGAAGCAGTTGCCGAAGGCGATGGTCAGGCAGCGCCCGAAGGAGGAGAGCAGTGAAACGTAAGCTTCTGATCGGACTTTTGTGTTTTCTTGCGCCTCTTTTGCAGACGACACTGATGTCCTATGTTGCGGTTGCATCGATCCGCCCCAATCTTCCGGTCATTCTGACAGCGTCCTTCGCACTGATGTGCGGCAGCCGGACCGGAATGATCATCGGGTTTTCAACCGGAATCCTGCTTGATCTGTTTGGAGGAGGGCTGCTTGGCTATTATGCGCTGATCTATACCTGGATCGGATATGTGGCCGGCTACAGCTATCGGATCTTTTATGATGACGATATCAAGACACCGCTCCTTCTGATCGGCATCTGTGACATCTGCTTCGGACTCTACCAATATGTCACTACCTTTATGGTCCGCGGCCGTATTCATGTTTTCTTCTATCTGGGAAGAATCATCATACCGGAGATGATCTATACGGTTATATTTGCGGTTTTTCTGTATCAGCTGAATTATTATGTAAACAAGAAGACCATCCGGTCTTATTTCTGAGGTAAACCGATTGAAACAGTCTAAAAAAAGAAAATCTTCCGCAGATTCTCTCAGAGGCAGGGTGATCATCCTGATCCTCATCTTTTTGATGCTTTTTTTCCTGATTGTTTCGCGTCTTTTCACGCTGCAGATTCTCAATGGAGAGAGTTATGAGAATGATTTCACGCTCTCCATTGAAAAAAAGAAGGTACTGAAGTCTACCCGCGGCGAGATCTTTGACTGCAACGGCAATCTGCTTGCATACAATGAACTGATCTATGAGGTTACATTCGAAGATAAGGGAAGCTATGCGGACAATACCTCCCGCAATCTGAACCTGAATGGAATTCTGTACACGGCGATTAAGATTATCGAGTCTCACGGTGATACCACCTACAATAATTTCAAGGTAGCGTTAGGCGCGGACGGAAACTATGTCTATACCGTCAAAGGCTTTAATCTGTCCCGGTTTAAGGCAGACTTCTTCGGCTATCGGACGATTGACGAGATGACGCCGGATGAGGCAGACATTTCAGCGCCGGATCTGATCGCTTTGATGTGCTCGGACAAGTATTACGGAATCAATTCCGAGCGTTATTCCGACGAAGATCTGGCACGCTGGGATATGCCGCGGATCCTTCCTCCGGAGAAGGTGCTGCAGCTGTGTCAGTTCCGGTCAACCCTGCAGGCAAACGCCTACCAGCGGTACAATTCCATCACATTGGCCAGAGACGTAAAGGAGGAGACGGTTTCCCAGCTTCTTGAGAATACCGGTACCCTGCTCGGAATCAATGTTTCTGAGAATTATAAGAGAGTCTACAATGATGCTCTGTACTTTGCTCCGATCATCGGTTATACAGGACTGGTTTCCGCGGAAGAACTGAAGGAACTGAAAGAGCAGGACACAAGCTATGACTCCACCGACATTGTCGGCAAAGTCGGCCTTGAAAAAAAGATGGAGACGGATCTTCAGGGACGAAAGGGATCGGAAACGATCTATGTCGATAACCTCGGAAGAACGCTTCAGGTTTCTTCCAGGACAGAGCCGCAGGCAGGCAACTCCCTGTATCTGACCCTGGATTCCGATCTTCAGAAGGCCTGTTATCATATTCTGGAGGAATATATCGCCGGAATTCTCTGGGCGAATATCGTAGACACGGAGTCCGTCGATACAGAATGGATTCAGTCTGCGGATGATGTTGTCACCCCGGTTTACGATGTCTACTACTCCCTGTTTGAAAACAATGTTCTGAGCGTATCGCATCTGTCCGATCCTTCCGCCTCGACAAACGAGAAGAACGTCTATAACGCCTTCCTGAAAAAAGCGGAATCGATCTTTGCCGAAATCAGGGATCAGCTGACCAGGGATGACCCGACTCCTTATTCAGAGCTCTCGGATGAGATGAAGGTCTATCAGTCCTATATTGTCAACACGATGCTCCCAAGGGCAGGCATTCTCAACGAAGAAGCCATTGACAAGTCTGATCTGACCTATAAAGCCTGGGCGGAAGAGGAGACCATCAGCCTTCAGGAATTCCTGACTTACGCCATTTCCAGCAACTGGATTGATGTAAATGGAATCACGCAGAGCATGGACTACATGGATTCCACGGAAGTCTATAACGCGCTTGCAGATTACATTGCCGACTATCTGGGTTCGGATGAAGACTTCTGTAAGAGAGTGTTCCGCTATATGCTGATGGCGCATGAGCTGAATGGTTCTCAGGTCTGTCTGCTCCTGTTTGACCAGGGGGTTCTCGAGATGAATACCACCGACTATGACAGACTCTCCAACGGATCCCTCAGCGGCTATGACTTTATCCGGGATAAAATCTACAATCTCCAGATCACGCCCGCACAGCTGGCGCTGATGCCCTGCTCCGGCGCGGTTGTCGTTACGGATCCGGATGACGGAAGCGTGAAGGCCTGCGTCACCTACCCAAGTTATGACAGCAACCGGCTGGTCAATGACATGGACACCGATTATTACAATAAGCTTGTGACGGATCTGTCGAGTCCGTTCTACAGCCGTGCGACGCAGGAGCTGCTGGCTCCGGGTTCCACCTTCAAGCCGGTTGCGGCAACGGCAGGTGTCGCCGAAGGCGTCCTCGGTGTGTCGGAACAGCTCTACTGCACGGGAGAATTTGACGGCGTAGACCCACCGATCAAATGCTGGATCTCCCCCGGCGCGCATGGAACGGAATCCCTGGCAGACGGAATCAAGAATTCCTGCAACTTCTTCTTCAATACCATAGGCTGGCGTCTGGCTTCCACAGACGGGGAATACAATGACGATGCGGGCGTTGAAAAGCTGAAAAAATACGCCAGCATGTACGGCCTTGATTCCGGATCCGGTATCGAGGTTCCCGAGTCTTCCCCGCATATGCTGACCTATGACGCAGTTCGTGGAGCGATGGGACAGGCTGACAACGCATATACCGTCTCTCAGCTTTCCCGCTATGTCATGACCGTCGCCAATTCCGGACAGTGCTATGACCTGACCCTGGTCGATAAAATTACGGATTCCAATGGAAACACGGTGACGGATAAGGAGCCTGTGCTGCACAGCGAACTGAAGCTGTCCGGGGAGCTCTGGGATGCCATTCACACCGGTATGCGCCAGGTGGTGCTGAATCATTCCTCCTTTGAGGACTACAACACGGAAGGCGGTGTGGCTGTTTCCGGAAAAACCGGTACTGCCCAGGAGGTTACGACAAAGCCGAACCATGCTCTGTTTATCGGCTACGCCCCCTCCGAAGCGCCTGAGATGGCGCTCGCGTGCAGAATCGCGTACGGATACACATCAGCCAATACGGCTGCCCTCGCAAGAGACATTATCAACTATTATTTCAAGCAGAAGGACTCTTCCGAGCTGATGCCCGGACATGCGATCCAGGTTATCGCCGGAAATACCCGGACAGACTGATATGCAGAACTCATCCATCGAACTGAAAAGCTCTCAATATACCCTGACCCTTGTAATGGATCCTTCCGCAGAATATGATCAGATCCTGACAGATGTGACCCGGAAGTTTACATCCAGCGCCAGATTCTTTCAGGGCGCGCAGATGGCGTTGGAGTTCAGAGGAAAGCAGCTGACACAAAAGCAGCAGTCAGAAATCGCGGCGGCCATCACCAGCAGCTGTGGTCTGGATATTATCTGCATCCTCGAAAGAGAGGAGCAGGAGGAAGAAGCACAGTATAAGGCAATTACACTCTCGCTCAAGGAGCGTCCGATGCTGTCCGATTCCGAAAGCAGCAATGCCCGGGCCGGAGACTCATCAGAAGAGGAAGACCATCCGGCGGGCGGAATGAACCTGACCGCAGATCTTTGCAGAGGATCCGTACGGAATGGACAGAAGGTCTTAAGTGACCGTTCTGTTCTCATTCTGGGAGATGTGGAACCGCTTGGAGAAGTGAGCTGCAGTGGAAGTATCTTTGTGGCGGGATGTGCTCTGGGAACCCTCAGGGCCGGTCTGAACGGGGATCCTCACAGCTTCGCGGCTGCGCTGGTCCTGAAGCCGCAGAGTCTGGAAGTATGCGGACACAAAGGCGTAGCGGGAATCCGCAAAAAAACAATGGACGACAGCTACAGCATCTATCCGCAGATAGCGGTTGTGGAAGAAGGACATCTGAAGCTCAGCACGATATCGGGCAAGATGTGGAACCGTTTTTTCGATAAAGCTTCTGTATCCGGGAAGCAATAACCATGCCAGCGGAGTTTTGAGCCCCGCATCCGGCTGTTACAGAGATTTCATTTTTGAGGTTGCATTATGTTTCGGCAGTATAAACTGAGAAATTACAGCTTTCCCCTGATTGCGGCTGTCATCGCGTTGTCTGTAATCGGCATCATGGTCATCGGCAGCGCGCAGCAGTCTTCCCAGACAAGGCAGACATTCGGTCTTATCATCGGCGTAACCGTCATGCTGGCAATGTCCGTCTTTGATTACACGATATTTGTGCGTATGCGCTGGATCCTGTTCCTGATCGGCTGCCTGCTTCTGGTCGCGGTTCTTCTGATTGGCGTCAATGTCGGCGGTGCGACCCGGTGGATCAATATCGGCGTTCAGTTCCAGCCCTCTGATCTGATGAAGATGGCCTTGATTGTATTCTTCGCCGGGTATTTTCAGCAGTACGATGCCCGTCTGAACACGCCGAAGGTGCTGCTCGGTTCGATTCTGATTCTGAGTGTTCCCCTGTTTTTGATCTACAGAGAACCGGATCTGTCCACAACGATCGTCACAGCACTGATATTTTGTGCTATACTGTTTACAGCTGGTCTGAGCTGGAAGATTATACTTTCGATTCTGGCCGTAGCAGTTCCGGGAGCCGCAATCTTCCTCAGCATCGTTCTCAGCCCGGATCAGACTCTGATCGCAGACTATCAGAGAGACCGTATTCTTTCCTGGCTGCGTCCGATGGAGTATGCCGAGGAGGCTTATCAGCAGCAGAACTCGATTATTGCGATCGGTTCCGGGCAGCTCTACGGAAAGGGCCTGAATACAGACGCGATCAGTTCCGTCAAGAACGGAAACTTTATCTCGGAGCCGCAGACAGACTTTATCTTTGCGGTTGCAGGAGAGGAGCTTGGATTTGCCGGATGTGTGGCAATTATCACACTGGAATTGATCATTGCCATCCTCTGTGTCCGGATCGGCCTGCGTGCGAGAGAAAAGTCGGGTATGCTGATCTGCATGGGCGTCGGTTCTTTGATACTGTTTCAAAGTTCCCTGAATATCGGTGTTACGACCGGTCTGATGCCCAATACAGGTATTACCCTTCCATTTGTCAGCTATGGAGTTACCTCCCTTGTGACATTTTGTATGGAGATCGGACTGGTGCTGAATGTCGGACTTCAGCCCAGGCGTGAAATGGTTGAATCCGATCCGGAGAAGAGAAGATTCCGTCCGACATATATGGCTTCTGTGTAACTGGAAACGGGAAATCGGGATAGAAGGAGGCGCAGTAAAAAATGAATATCGGTTTTATTGCGCATGACGCAAAGAAGAAGCTGATGCAGAACTGCTGCATTGCATACAGACAGATTCTGTCCCGGCATGATCTCTATGCGACAGGAACGACGGGAAGGCTGATTCAGGAAGCTTCAGGGCTTCCCGTACACAAATTTCTCGAAGGCCATGTAGGCGGAGAGCAGCAGATGAGTACGATGGTCGAGCAGAATCAGCTGGACCTTGTTCTGTTCTTCCGGGACCCGGAGAGTACGGCCTCAACAAAGAATGAGCTGACAGATCTGGGCAAGGTGATCCGTATGTGCGATCTGCATAATGTCCCTCTCGCCACGAATATTGCCACTGCAGAGATCCTTCTGAAGTCTCTGGAGCGCGGAGATCTTGACTGGCGGGAGATGTATCACTGAAACAAGTATGAGAACCGATAAGATAGAAAAACCTGACTATTATACCCAGCGCGAGTGGAATCGTATCCGCGCCAGAGAAAAGGCACAGGCCCGCGCTACGAGGAATCTTGTATTCGCCGCTCTTCTGATGCTGGCTGTCGCCGCCGCACTGTTCTACGGAGTATGGTATTTCGTATTCCGCTCACATGATACGGGGCTCAGAATGCAGTATGACATGGAAAGTGCAGTTTTCGGCATTCACAGTGGTGGAGATATGATGGTCAAGGCGACACCGTTTGCGGACGGTCTTTGCGTGACAGAGACAGATGTCGATGCGGACGCGATTTTTATCAGCGCTGCTGAGGCTGCTCTGTTTAATCTCACCACGCAGGAGGTCACTTACGCAAAGAACATTTTCGAACAAAGATCTCCGGCTTCCCTGACCAAGATCATGACTGCTCTGGTGGCACTCAGGTATGGGAACATGGACGATATGGTCACCGTCGATGACGCAGCTTTTGACATTGAAGAAGCTTCTTCTGTCTGTGAACTGCATCGGGGAGACCGGCTCACGCTGAAGCAGCTGATGTACGGAATGCTGATCGCCTCCGGAAATGATGCTGCGCAAATGATCGCGGAGCATGTCGGAGGAGGAAGTATCAGCAATTTTGTCGAGATGATGAACCAGACAGCTCTGGAGCTTGGCGCGACGCATACGCATTTTGTCAATGCACACGGACTGACCGCGAGTGATCATTACACCTGCGCGTACGATGTCTATCTGATGCTGAACGCTGCCATGAAGTACGATCTGTTTATGGACATCATTCAGCGGCAGAATTATTATGCGGAGTACACGGACGCGGATGGAGATGCCTATGCGATGACATGGGAGACCACGGATCATTATCTGACAGGAGAAGCTTCAAAGCCGACGAATGTCGTGATCTATGGCGGTAAAACCGGCACGACGGAGGATGCCGGCGCATGTCTGGCACTGATCAGCAAAGATCTGTACGGCAATCCTTTTATCTCCGTGATTCTCCATTCGGACTCAAAAGAAACACTGTATCCGGAGATGAACCAGGTTCTGTCCCTGGTTCCGGCGCTGTAATGTGGCATAGAAACTGATAATTTGTGTTAAAAGGAGGTCATCAGGTATGATACAGTTCATTATCGGTGAAAAGGGCAAAGGTAAGACAAAGGTTCTGTTGGAAAAGGCAAACCGGGAAGTCAAAGAAGCAACGGGAAATGTTGTTTATCTGGACAAGAACACGCAGCATATGTTTGAACTGAACAATCGGATTCGTCTTATCGATGTAACCAATTACCCGCTCACCGATGCGGATGAATTCGTTGGATTTATCTGTGGTATCATTTCTCAGGATCATGACCTGGAAAAGGTTTATCTCGACAGCTTTTTGAAGATCGCGAAGATGGAGCGCGATGAATTGGATCTTGAAGAAGTGTGCCGGGTTCTGGACCAGCTGTCAGCAATCAGCAGCCAGTTTTCCGTAGACTTTATCATCAGTATCTCCGTGACGAAAGAGCAGCTGGACGAAAAGTATCGTGAGATGGTGGTTGCCGAGCTGTAAAACGTTACGAATCATAGAACGGCAAAGCCGTCGTAATCGAGTAGGATTCGTCCTACTCGATGTTTTGCGCGAAGCAATGAGCCATGCGTGTCCAGGCTGGATGAGGGCATCGGGAGCATGCTCACAGATGCCCGAAAGGCAGCGTGGACACATACGGCGAATGCCGTGACATCGAGCATCCGCGCAGCGGGTGCGAGATGTAGCGCATGGCTCAGGAATAAAAACGTGTCCAGGCTGGATGAGGGCATCGGGATCAGGAATAAAAGCGTGTCCAGGCTGGATGAGGGCATCGGGAGCTTGCTCACGAAAAAGGAGAAGTCTTTTTGGCATTCTTTCCGTGGAGAAGACAGCAGTACAGAAGGTCTGATAAGATAAGAAGCCTGCCGACTTCGGTGAACGTTGGAACACTGATCTTCGGTCTGATTCTTATCTATATTCTGATTACCCTTCTGCTATATCTGACACAGAAGCATATTGCGGGCTATGAGGTTGTGGAAGGCACCATTTCCGGTAATTACCGTTACAATGCGATCGCTCTGAAGGAAGAAGAGATCATCAACAGTGATGTGTCCGGAAATGTGAATTACTATGCCAGGGAAGGGGCCAAGGCGAATACTGACATGGTCGTGTGTTCCGTCGGGATTTCCGCCCTGTCCGAATCCTCGAACAGTCCGGTTGTGACACAGCTGTCTGAGGATGATTTGCAGGATGCGAAAAATGAGATCATGACATTTTCCGTTAATTTCAGTGAAAACATGTTCTCAGAGGTATACAGCTTCAAATCCGACATGCAGGGGGTCATTCTCCAGTCTTCCGTCAATGAGGAGGCCGGAGAGCATGTCAGCGGAAGCTATGCCGCTCCTGCGCCAGGATTTGTCGTTTACTCCATCGACGGGATGGAATCTCTGACCGCGGAAGATCTCACGATGGACTGCTTCAACGTCGGTACCTACCAAAGTGAGAATCTCCGCCTGAAGAATTCCGTAAATGCCGGGGATCCGCTCTATAAGCTGATTACCAATGACAACTGGAATCTTTGCTTCCCTGTCAATGACGCTCTGAAAAGAGATCTGGAAGATGTTTCCACCATCCGTGTGCGTTTTCTGAAGGATAATGTTTCTTTTTCCGCCCCGATCGAGATGGTGAACGGTAAGGATGGCGTGTACGGAAAGATATCGCTCAAGACTTCCCTGGTCCGGTATGTTTCCGACCGTTATCTTGAGATTGAGCTGATTCTGAACCGGGCAAAGGGTCTGAAGATTCCGGTGTCTTCCATCACAGAGAAAACGTTCCTGGAGATTCCGGAAGAGTATGTTACGGTCAACGAAGATACCTCCAGTGAGGTTTTTCTGACGAGGGAAACCTTCCTGGCGGATGGTTCTTCCTCTACCTCAAATGTAACGGCCTCGGTGTATTCTCACGATGAGGAGACCGGCTGTTATCTGATCAATCCCGGTCTGTTTGAGATGGGAGACTATGTTGTGATGCCCGGCACCACGCGCAAATACCAGATCACCGATGATACCTCCGTCAGGTCAGTATCATCGATGAAAATGAAGAATTCTGCATCGTGGATCCCGGAAACATCTATGGCCTTTCTGCGCATGACCGAATCGTTCTGGATGCCTCAAAGGTCAAGGAAGACGATATTATCAAGGGGTAATGGTTTATGAGTTTTATTGAAGAAAACCTGAAAGATGTGGAACAGAGAATACAAAAGGCCTGTATCCGGAGCGGACGGAGACGGGAGGAGGTCACGCTGATTGTCGTCAGCAAAACCAAGCCTGTATCCATGATTCAGGAGGTATATCATCTCGGGCCGAGAGACTTCGGAGAAAACAGGCCGCAGGAGCTGCGGGACAAATCTGACCTCCTCCCAGATGATATCCGCTGGCATATGATCGGGAATCTTCAGCGGAATAAGGTGAAATACGTAACAGGAAGAGCCGTCATGATACACTCTCTGTGCTCAGATCAGCTTGCGGCGCAGATCGAGAAAGAAAGTGAACGCCGCGGTATCATCATGCCCTGTCTGGTCGAGGTCAATGTTGCGAAAGAAGCTTCCAAGGAAGGCGTCCTGCCCGAGGATGCAGTCGATTTTATCCGGCGGGTCAGTGTGCTGAAGCATATCCATATAGAGGGGCTGATGACGGTGGCACCTTTTGTCCGCGATCCTCAGGACAACCGCCCCTGCTTCCGGCAGCTGAAGAATTTGGCGGTTGACATAGGCCGTGAAAACATTGATAATGTTTGTATGCGTCATCTTAGTATGGGTATGACCGGAGATTTTGAGGTTGCCGTAGAGGAAGGCGCTACCTTGATCCGTGTGGGAACAGGGATTCTGGGGGAGAGGGATTACAGTATATGAGTGTTTTTGACAGATTTCTGAATTCAATCAAGCTGAATGACGACGATGATCTGGACGATGAGGAGTATTTCGACGAGGAGGATGACAGCCTCGACGATTCCCGTCCCTCCAGACGTTTCCTTGCCAGAGAAGAAGAGGAGGATCCGATCTTTGAAGAGGATGCTGCTCCGAAGAAGCCGTCCCGTGCTTCCGGTCAGACTTCCTCCAGGTTTTCCAGACGATCCAGGAATCAGGCACAGCCTGCATCAGGCTCTTCGGGCGCGTCTCCGAAGGTTTCTGCCTTTCGTCCCAGAAGGGCAGTGGAGGACAATGTGGAGCGCAACAACTTTTCTGTCTGTGTCATCAGGCCGAAGTCCATGGAAGACGCTCTTCAGATTGCACAGATGCTGATCGCGCACTGCACCGTGATCCTGAATCTGGAAGGTCTTGCGCTTGATGTGTCGCAGCGTATCTTTGATTTCGCATCCGGCGCCTGCTGCGCCAGCCGCGGCCGTCTGGATAAGATCAGCAATTATATCTTTGTTCTCACGCCGCATGATGTTGATATTACGGGTGAGTTCCAGCAGATTCTGACCGGTACTTTTGATCCGAATCTGGATCTCGATCTGAGTGATGATCTTTGATCCGGCTGCAGGTAATGATACAGCCTCTATCGACGGCGGGCAAAAAACATGAGTAAACAGGAGCGTCATGGGAGAGAATCCTCTGACGCTTCTTTTTCGAAGATATGCAGGAAGGAAGAAAACAGCCATGTCTGAAAACAAAAAGAATCCAATCGATTATAATGCCGCAATTGATGTAAGAGCCCGGGGGCAATCCTCCTACCGGATCTTTCCTTCTGATTCCTTCGATGATCTGTCCCGCTGCATGGAAGAGCTTGGAAGCAAAGATCTGCGTGTTTGTGTGGTGACTGACAGCAATGTGGAAAAGCTGTATCTTGATGATGTAAAGAATGTGCTGGAAGGCTCCTGCGCCAGGCTTACCAGCTTCACGATTCCGGCAGGAGAACAGCACAAGACGCTGGATGAGATCCGCAGACTCTATACGCATCTGATTGGGCAGGAATTCGACCGGAGAGATCTTCTGGTTGCGCTTGGAGGCGGTGTGACCGGAGACATGACAGGTTTCGCGGCGGCAACCTATCTGCGTGGAATCCGGTTTGTACAGATCCCCACAACGCTGCTTTCCCAGGTTGACTCCTCCATCGGCGGAAAAACCGGGGTAGACTTTGATTCTTATAAGAATATGGTGGGTGCTTTTCATCAGCCCTCCATGGTTTATCTCAATGTCAATACGCTGCAGACGCTGGATGAGACGCAGTTTGCAAGCGGAATGGGAGAAGTGCTGAAGCATGGCCTGATCCGGGATGCTTCTTATTATGAATGGTGTCTGGATCATATGGGAGAGATCGAAGAAAGACAGCCCGATCTGCTGAAGGAGATGGTGGTGCGCAGCATCCTGATCAAGCGGGCAATCGTGCAGAAGGATCCCTTGGAGAAGGGCGAGCGGGCGCTTCTGAACTTTGGGCATACGGTTGGGCATGCCATCGAAAAGCTGATGGACTTCCGGCTGGCTCACGGCGCCTGCGTGAATCTCGGGATCATAGCAGCCTCCTATATCTCCTGGAAAAGAGGGAACATCCCGGAAGAGATCTTCTATGAGATCCGGGATATGTCTGTTGCCTTCGGACTGCCGATTTCCTATGACAGTCTCCGTGTGGACGAAATCCTTGAGACGATGAAAAAGGACAAGAAAAGAATCGGCGAAACGACGCGCATGATCCTTCTGAAGCGGCTGGGATCCTCCTATATCGATGAAACCGTCACGGATGATGAGATTCGTTCGGCACTGCAGTTTCTTCGCTATGAGGGATAGCACTATGAATCGGAATCGAAGATTTGCGGCATGCATTCTGATCGGGATCATTCTGGTCTTTCTGGATCAGTGTACCAAATATCTTGCGGAAACATTTCTGAAGCCGAAGGGTTATGTCACTGTCATTCCGGGCGTTCTGGAGCTTCGCTATCTGGAGAACAGAGGCGCTGCCTTTGGGATGCTTCAGAACAGACAGTGGATATTCGTTGTTTTTGCGATTTGTTGTGTGATTCTGTGCTGCTGGTATGTTTTCCGGCTTGCCGCAGAAGACCGGCACCTCGCATCCGGTATCTGTCTGTCGGTTCTTGCTGCCGGCGCGTCAGGGAATCTGATTGACCGCGTCGCACGCGGATCTGTGATTGATTTCATCTATGTTTCGCTGATTCATTTTCCTGTCTTTAATGTGGCGGATATGTGTGTTTCCGTAAGCACCATCGTTCTGGTCTTCCTGGTGCTGTTCTACTATA
>CADBZI010000048.1 GCA_902799015.1 uncultured Lachnospiraceae bacterium
CATTGGAATGCATCCAGAAAACATCCGGCATACCGGACTGATCGGAAGCACCGGCCTCGAGCAGGGTCCAGTAGTTGTCCCAGTCAACAACATCAATCTGAACCTTGACGCCGGACTCTGCGGTCCACTCGTCCGCGATCTCCTGAATGCCGGCCAGCTGGTTATTATCCCAGATCGCGACCTTCAGCTCGTCCACTTCATACGCAGCCGCGCTGAAGCTCATTCCTGCAGTCATGCCAACCAGCATGGAAGCTGCACAGACCAAAGCAATACCTTTTCTCATATTCTTCCTCCTTGGTGTAAATAATGGTTACCTGCAGTTCCCGGCCTGCCGTCTCAGATTGTTTGCACAACAAGCCTGTTTCCTCTATAGTTTACCCCTCATTTCGTCATATTGACATGACCATATGTCTGAACAAATTGTCAAAATGTCATTATTGCAGATATCCCGAAATCTCCTTTTGTGCATGCAAAAAGGCTGCATATGTTCTATGCAGCCTCATATCCGTACTAATATATGTTATGAATGACATTCTGGTATAATGCTCTCTTTTCCGGATACATTTTGTCATATTGTCCATCCGGGTCCGAAGAGAATTCGTCATAATCACGCATTCGAATCCTTTTGCGGTCTGTCAGGAATGGACTTCCTCCGTTCCGTCTCTCTTTTCCGACCTGTCCGGGATCGTCCGCATCTGCTCCCGGATTCTCTTGCGGAACTTTCCGGGCGGGATATCAAACATCTTCCGGAATGCTTTGGAAAAGGTAGCCGGATCCTGATATCCGCATTCTGCGGCGATCTTATCAATCGGATGCTCTGTGTGATTCAGAAGGTCCGTTGCCTTTGTCAGGCGGAACTTCAGAAGATATTCCTGGGGTGAAAGTCCCAGATTCTTCATAAACAGGGTATAAAGATATCCTCTTTCCACGTTGACAATCTTGGCAATCTCCGCCACGCGTATGGAAGGGTCACCGTAGCACTCCTCAATATATTGCACCGCCTCGCTGACGATCCGGTTCCTGCCTGTGCGGGTCCCGATCTTTACCTCAACGTCATCGAGCAGATGGGACAGAAACCGGTAGAGAAGACTCTGGCTCATGTATTGCTTTGCCCTGGTCATCTCGCGGTTTTGGAACATTTCACCGACAATGTCGAGAAGCACCTGCGGTCTGTTGCTGTGAAAAACCAGGCTGTCTCTTCCAAGCCCCAGATCACGGATCGCATCCTCCGCCCTGGTTCCGAGAAAAGCCACCCAGAAGTAAACCCATGGGTCCTCTTCATCCGCCTTGTAGAACGTCTGCATCTCGGGATAGATCAGAAACCCGTCCCCCGCTCCCAGCTGAAAGGTCTGCTGGTTGACCATGAACGTACCTTTCCCTTTCAGGATGATATGAATCAGGTATACACTTCTGACAGCAGGTCCGTAGCTATGTCCCGGCACGCAGTTTTCATATCCGATGTGGCGCAGCTGCAGTTCAGGAAACCTGCCCGATTCCGGATAAAACAGAATAAAGTCTTCCATAGGCTCTAATGTCCCCCGCCCGCGAAGAGATCACCCTCCCGCCTGGTTCTGTCAGTCATTGTTTTCCAGATGATCCGAATCCGTCAGATACAGGTGCAGATGCGGATTCTCTTCGCAGGCTGCACTGATTACATGAAGAACCTTCTTCGGATAGCTGTCCTGCGCAAATGCATCCAGGGTATCCGCTTCCAATTCGAACACCGTTTCCTCTGATATCTCACTCAAGGCATCCGCGAGCGCGTCCAGATTGGAGCCGAACCATTCCGGCAGTGGGATTCTCTCCTTCAGATACCGCGTCATGGATTCTTTGTCAGAAAGCTCATCCGGGTCCAGTCTCACCTGATTGAAATATGCATTACTCATAATCGTCGTCTCCCCACAGCAGGACAAATGACGCATAATGGTCATCCGTATAATAGATATTCCAGTCGCCATCCTCGTCATCGCCGGAATAAATGATTCTTTTTGCGCCGCGCTTGCTTCCGCCGAGCGTATCGATATCACACTCATGATAGGTCCGTCCGTCCTTCTCCGGAAGATTCCCGTCATAATTGCCGAAATAATCGCCGCCGATGCATTTTCCCGGAAGCAGCTGGCCAAGAGCGCCTCCTTCCCAGCCTTCCTTCCTGGCTTCCTTCTTTGTCATGTAGTTGGAAGGGAGCGCGTGAAACTGAACCAGATAGGCACAGACTTCGTCCTTCGTGTCATAGGATTCCCCTTCCTTTACCTCAAGTGTTTCGTAATCAATCTCACTGCCTTTTCCGGCAGCGGACTCTTTGGAGGATGCCTTTTGGGAGGAAGAACTCTTCCCGAAAGCGCAGGCCTGCAGCAGACCGGAAACAAGTACCAGTACCAGCAGCCACACAGACAGCCGAATTCTGCGGTTCATTTCCTGATATTCCTTTCTATCGTCGATATCCTGAAGTCAAAAGTATCTTTGGTATCATTCAGAATATCGTTTTTGAAGGATTTTGTAAACAATTGGTTCCTGCAAAAAGGAACTGCCACATGTTTATTCCATGCGGCAGTTCCACGGTCCTGGTCAGATCATGATTCCGGGCTCATGACAGCAATTCAGGCATCGGATTCACTCCTGCTTTCAGGAAGATACCGACCACTACGGCAACTGTAAGCGCATAGATCAGGCACGGGATAATGTTGGTACGAATCAGTCTGCCTTCATTTCCGTTGGTACCGGTTGTCGCACAGACAGCAACAATATTATGGACGCAGATCATGTTGCCGATCGCGCCTCCCATCGCCTGGAGTGCGACAATCAAAACCTGGGACATTCCGAGAATCGACGCGGTTTCAAATTGTATGGAAGCGAACAGCGTATTGGAAACCGTGTTGGATCCGGACATGAACGCTCCCAGCACGCCGATCAGAGGAGCCGCCATGAAGTATGCCCCGCTGAACAAGGCTGCCATCGCATTCGAAAGGGTGTACAGCATGGAGTCATTCGCTCCGGTTCCGGTATACCGGTACAGGTTCACCATCGCGACGCCAAACAGCAGCGCAACCGCCGCGCCGGCAATCTGCTTTGCGGTCTTTTTCAAAGCTCCGGCCGCATCCTCCGCGTGCATCCCGTGGAAAGCAGCCGTCAGCAGCGCCACCGGCAGGAACGGAAAGATCCCGGGATTGTACAGAACCTTAAAGTCCCAGTTCACACCTTCGATTCCGAGAATGTTGTGCACATGCAGAATCAAAGGATCCGAATTCAGAATCGATTTGATGCCAAATGCATCCACGCGGGTCAGCACAAGCGCGATCCCGATGATGACATACGGCATCCATGCCCTGAGCGGGCTCAGGCGGATCTCTCCGGAAGCGCCTGCACCTGCAGTAGATCCCCAGTTCTTCTCTCCCCACGCTTCATAGCCTTCAAAAGACCACACCCGTTTCGGAACGAACAGACCTTTTCTGACCGCAAAGATCAGAATCGGCAGCGCTCCGATGAATGCGATCATACTGGTAAGATCCGGACCGGCAAAGATTCCCATCACCAGATAGATGGCGGAAACAACGACTCCCGTAAACAGGCAGAAAGGAAGCGCCTCGAACGCATCCCGAAAGCTGTGGCGCCTGCCGAATACCTTGCACAGAACCAGAACGCCGATAAAGACAATGATCGTTCCGCCGATGCAATGCGGGATCACCACCCATTTGGTCAAAACCTTCGTGAACTTGTCGGGATCTCCGCCTCTGGCGATGACCGCGTCCCGAACCGTCGCGGAAGCTGTCAGGAGCGGAACACCGACCGGGCCCGGTTCCACAGGCCAGGAATTATAGATCAGACAGACGGTCGCCGCAGCCAGCGGAGGGAATCCCAGCCCGATCAGGATCGGTGCGGCAAGCGCTGCCGGTGTTCCGAACCCCGCGGTTCCTTCTATGAAGCCGGCGAACACAAAGCCAACCAGCACGCACTGGATTCTCGCATCCATGGTAATATGCGAAAATACGCTGTTGATCGTCGCCATCGCCCCCGACATACGAAGCACATTCATCAGAAGGATCGCGCCGAAGATGATCATCAGAATCTCGGAAGCACTTAAGAATCCCAGCACCGTCTCCGATGATATCTTCAGAAGATCCATCTTCCAGACCGCTGCCGCAAGAATCGCAGCAAACAGCCAGGAAAGCGGCATCGCTCTTTTTGCCGGCCAGGAAAACACTGTCATCAGAATCACGCACAGCAGGATCGGACCTGCAGCTGCCAGAGTAATCATATTGAAACCATCTCCTTTTTCCTCATTCATTCCCTTCCCAGAAGAGATCATCCAGCGTGCGGTCCAGTGTTCTGCAGATCTTCACACACAGCCGGATCGTTGGGTTATAATCCCCTTTTTCAATTGCGCTGATGGTCTGCCTGGACACACCGACAGCCCTTGCAAGCTCTTCCTGGGAAAGATCCTTTGCGGCGCGGGCACTTTTCAGACGCAGGTTCTTCATTCTTCCCCCTCTTCCTCCGGGCTCAGGCGCCGGATCAGTGTCGTGATCAGAATCGTCGTAAACATGGGAATACACAGAAGAACGATCAGCCTCTCATCTGTACAGGGTACCTGAAAGTCTGCAAACATCCCTTCCCGTATCATGAGAACCAGATAAATGATGCTGACTGCCTCGATCGCTGCGATCACGGCGAGGAAGAATCCGTTCCGGGATCCGGTCCGGTTCATCCCATAATAGGAATCATGCAGGATGCTGTATCCGACGATCACGCTTCCGCTGATCATGATCCCGAGAAATACCGCGTTCGCCGCATTCAGGAAATGAAAGTCACATGTCTTCTCCGCAAAGAAACAAACCGCCCAGTATAGAATCAGGGTATAGAATCCGTACCAGGCACCTTTTCCGCGGATCGCAAGCTGCATCTCATCGTATTCGTTCCGGATCTTATTCTGCCGGAGCTTCTCATGCACAATGACAATCACCACAAACGCAACAGGAAGAAATGAAATCAGGTTTGACATAAGAATCATAGCCTCCTTTTATGAATCATCGGATGATCACCTGATGACCACCGACGAGATCACTTTTCAGATCACTTTTCACTTTTCAGGTCACTTTTCATCTTCCTGATCATACTCCAGGAATGGAATTATGTCAAATATATTTGTCATATTTCATCAAAGAAAAGCGGGACAAGCCGTCCCGCTGAGTTGTAGCTGAGTTGTAAACCCAAGTGTCACATCCCTGCTATGCCGATCCGCTCATCGCACGCAGGATCTGTCAATGGCAGCCAGATTCGGCGTTCCGCACATCTTCATGGTATCCGCCAGTTCCTTTCCGAGCTTCTCGGTATAGGCTTTCACACCTTCCTGCTTCCCGCCGTAAACCGCAGTCACATAAGGCCGTGCCAGAACTACGCCCTTTGCGCCAAGCGCAAGTGCCTTGAACACATCCACGCCATCCCGGATCCCGCCGTCAACCAGAACCATCAGGTCAGTTCCGACCGCCTCGGCAATCTCCGGAAGAACCTCCGCCGTGGAGGGACACTGGTCAAGAACCCTGCCTCCGTGGTTGGACACGATGATGGCAGAGGCGCCGGCTTCCAGCGCCTTCTTCGCACCGCGAACCGTCATGATTCCCTTCACGATAAAGGGTTTGCCGGAGGCGGTGATGATCTCTCTCAACTCCTCTACGGTCTTGCTTCCCGCGGGAGGATTCAGATTCTGCAGAAACGGCAGGCCCGCCGCGTCCACGTCCATCGCAACTGCAAAGCATCCGGATTCCTGAACAAGCGCAAACTTTTCCTTCAGCGTATTCACATCCCACGGCTTGACGGTCGGAACCGCCCTGCCGCCGGCCTGGGCAATTGCTCTGCTTGCCGCCTGCATCACGGCAGGATTCGTTCCGTCACCGGTAAAGGCCAGGATTCCTGCGTCCGCACAGCCGGATACGAGAATGTCATTGTACGCCACATCATCCATCAGATCGCCATAGTGAAGATTCACTGCGCCGACCGGTCCTGCAAAAATCGGATATTTCATGGTGTATCCGAAGAAATCAAAGGATGTATCCGGTGTGAAATTCTCGCAGAGCGTATCCATGTTGACGCGGATCTTCTTCCACTCTTCAAAATTGCGGATCGCGGTATCCCCGTATCCTTTTGCTCCGGGTCCCGGCATCGTACTGCGGCAGGCCTTTCCGTTGCAAACCGGACATACCTTGCACAAAGGGCCCATCTTTCCCTGCGCATTCTCCCATACTTCCTGATAGGTCATACTCATTCCTCCCTGTTAAGCTCCATTCTCTCTATCCTTCGCCCGCATGATTCCGGGAATCATCTGCTCTTAGCTGCCTGTATTCCCGGGTACGGCCTGCACTTGTCTGTCAATCGGATTCTATCACAGTATCACAGAATCCGGTCAATATACCGTCACTTTCACCTTGACCTTTTTGCTGCCGCTCTTCACGACAACAACCGCATCACCGGGCGCCTTGGCGGTCAGGATTCCGGAAGCATCCACCCGAACCACGCCAGGATTCTTTGAAGTATATTTCACCTTATCAACGGATGTGATCGGGAATGGCTGTACATCAAGCTCCAGTGACTGGCCGGCGGCGATCGAAACCTTTTTGGAAGGAATCCGGATCTTCCTGGTCCGGACCTTCTTCTTCTGCACCTTAATCCGGAAGGTCACGGTCTTTCCGCTCTTGCAGGATGCCGTGATGACCGCTTTTCCTGTCTTTCGTCCGGCTGTCACGATACAGCTGCCATCCGGATTGCCGGATACCGTGACTTTTCCGGCATCCGAAGAAGCCCAGGAGACAACATAGTCGCCACCGGTAAGTCCCATCACCTTCAGCCGGTCTGTCCGCTGTTTTTTCTTTAAAGGTATAAGATCGTCTACATTCGCATATGGCTTTGAAGCCAGAAGCTTCGCTTCCGCAGCCTTGCGCTCTGCCTCTGCCCTGGCTGCTTCCTGCGCCTTGCGCTCTGCCTCCGCCCTGGCCGCCTCCTGCGCTTTGCGCTCTGCCTCCGCCTTGGCCGCTTCCTGTGCTTTGCGCTCTGCCTCCGCCTTGGCTGCTTCCTGCGCCTTGCGCTCTGCCTCCGCCTTGGCCGCTTCCTCCGCTTTCCGCTTCTCTTCCGCCTGCTTTTCCAGTTCCGAAATCTTCGACTCTGCGTCCTCCAGAATAATCAGAGAATCCTTAATATAGTATTTCTGTGAATCATTTAATGCATCATAGCTTTTCCGTGCATCGGCCACTTTGCTCTTATCGGAAAGTTTCAGTTCATCCTTATCAGGAAGATTAAGAATTGTGTTTACCACATCCTCCGCTTCCTGTTTCTGTTTCTTAATCTGATTCTCAGCATCTGTAAGCCGGGTATAATTTGTAACATTCCCCTTCTCCGTGTCAGTCAGAGAATCATATTTTTTCCGAGCTGCGAAGATTGTGCCGCTGTCATACAGGGTGATGCGATCCGGAATCTTGTTAATACTTGAAATTACGTTCTCCACATAGGTGCGCTCCTGAGCAGAGGGATACATGTTCAAGATGCCTGTTCCGTAATATCTACTGCCGGAGGTGCTGAATTCATTTACATAATTAAACTTGATCAGCCTTTCTAACTCTATAGGATTCAGTGTGCTGTTATTGAGAATCAGCATCGCTGCAGCCGCGGACACACAAGGAGCGGAGAATGAGGTACCGTTCTTTGTGACATATTGATGCTCATCCGCAGAAGATGCACTTCTGATCCCCTCTCCGGGAGCACAGACATCTACACTTTCCCCATAATTGGACCTGCTGTATAGATTACCGGACTGATTGCAGCCGCTTACAACAAGAACGCCCTGCTCATCCGAGTCTTTAATGTTCGCCGGGGGGTGCATCAGTGCAGAGTCACCCTGGTTTCCGGCAGCGATTACAACGATCGCCCCGCCGGCGACCGCGTCGTGAATCTCTTCCTTCAGCAGCATGCTTGAGCTCTGCGCTTCGGTAACAAGGCTCAAATTCATCACCTGTACCTTTCCTGTCATCGCGTTAATCTTGCTGCCGACTGTAGCGCTGCTTCCCTGACCATTCTCGTCCAGAACTCTGACCGGAACAATCTGAATCTGATTCAAACCGGATGTGCACTCAGCCACAACACCCGCCACGGAGGTTCCATGCCCATTTACATCGGATATATCCTTCTGACTTTGATTCTGATAATCAAGTCTGCCTGTGAACATCTCATGGGTAGACAAGATACCGGTGTCCAGTACCGCTACCTTCACCAGCCCTGCTTTGTCCTTCAGGCTTTCAGCATAAGTGTCGCATCCCGTATAACTGGTTCCCCAGCTTTTCATCTCCTGCGCCTGAAGGACTGCATCCTGCGCCTGGGCTTTCTGCGCATCTTCCTGCTCCTCATCCTGCGCAAACATCGGATAATCAGGCTCTACATAGATGGTAGACTCCCTCTGCTCCAGTCTTTTTTCCGCTCTTCTGGCAGCAGCAGAGGAAGCAAACTGAAGAATATAGTGCCCGTCCCGGTCCCGGATCGCGTCAACCGCTCCGTATTCCTCCGGATGCAGAGTATCATATGACTTGACGATCAGACGTTCATTGATGTAAGGATTTCTCGCTGCCTGCTGGCGTGTGACTTCTTTATCGTATTCTTCCGTCATATCAGCCAGCTGCGAAGAAAATCTCTGATCGGAAAGCTTTGGAACAAAACCCGCATACGCAGGAAGCGAAACACTCAGTGCAATCCAAAGCAGCAGCGCAAAGAAAAGACCAGCGAAAGCAAGGCCTTTCCTTTCCAAAGCATCTGCCCCCGGAACCGCATTTCCGATCGGAACCGATTCCGTTACCGGAGCAGATTTTACCTGACTGCTATGATGAAACAAAAACATACAACCCTTCTTATCTCTTATGATTGATTCTGTTCTGCCGGCATCTTCCGGACAATCTCCTCCAGCATCTCTCTTGGCGGAAGCTCCGCATACTGACAGCAGGACAGATACTTCCAGTGATGGGAAACCCGAAATGGCATGATGGTATAGGACTCCAGCCTGCCTTCCTGCCCCGGGATCGCAGAGTGGAAAAACTTCTTGACATGATGTCCGCCATTCTTCTTCACTCTCTCATGAATGGTCTCCATGTCATAGAATTCACAGAAGCTCTCACTCTCCTCCGGCGCGATGTAACGCTCCGCATATTGTCGGACGAGCCGGATCGAATTCCTGTCAAGGTCTGTCAGCTTCGCCTGATCCGCATCCAGATACAGATTGGTCGCGGTTCCGTCTTCCTCAAACAGATCAACGCGGAAGAAGGAGCTGAGCACATACTGCTCCGCCAGCTCGATCCCCTGTCTCTGTATCTCGCCTTCGTGGGCAAGGATCCGGACAATGACCAGAAATGCAGCGTGATCCTTTTCCCGCGCGATGAACATGATGTCATTGGTGAAAAGGATTCCGTTGATCAGGAGTTCTCCGTGTACCCGGCCGGATGCCTCCGCCCGCCTGGCAAACCGGAGAAAGGCCGTATTCTCTGCAAGGTTCTGCTCATTTGCGCGTCCGTTTGCCGCCATCATGTTCTCAATCTGCACATTATGCAGGAAATGCAGATAGGCTTCGTTCGCGTACAGAAAATGTATCTCTCCGCTGTCGGTTGTCTCGATCACAGTGATCGGAAGCCGGTTCTTTACCTGCAGCAGCTCATCATCAGTCGGCGTAGCACTCAGAAGATTCACTCTGCCGATCCTGGAATAATACTTCCCTTTCGACAGCGTCTCCAGCACAAGAGCAGGCGCATCCTCTTTTCGAAATGCTGCCTTTCCATGCGACCGCATCAGCCGCATCGGACGGCCGAACAAAAAGCCCTGCAGCTTTTCACAGCCAACCTCCAGAAGAAACTGATACTGTTCCTGTGTTTCCACGCCCTCTGCAAGCGTCTCCATGCCAAGCCGCTTCGCCATATTGATCACAGAAGCAAGAATCGCCCCTGTGCGCGGGTTCTCTGTCAGATGCCTCAGAAATGAGATATCAATCTTCAGCACGTCAAAATGAAACATCTGGAGATTGTTCAGTGAGCTGTAGCCTGATCCAAAGTCATCCATCCAGATCTGATACCCCAGCTCCCGGAAACGGTCGATGATGCCCGCCATCATCTCATCGTCTTCTGCCACTGCACTTTCTGTGATCTCAATGTGCAGAAGATGTCTGGGAATGTCATATTCTTCCCTGCAATTCTCAATCTCCCGGACCATATCCAGCATCCGGAAATCCACTCTCGACAGATTGATCGAAACAGGAACCACCTGCTGTTCGCTGTCTATGGCAGTCCGCAGATCTCTGCAGACCATCTGAATGATGTGGAGATCCAGCCGGTGAATCAGCAGCTCCTGCTCGAAAAGGGGAATGAATATCCCCGGAGAGATCACGCCATATTTCGGATCCACCCATCTTGCGAGCGCTTCATATCCGCAGCATTCCCTGGACAGAACACGGATCTCCGGCTGATAAAACGGCTGAAGATCGCCGCGTTCACAGGCAGTATCAAAGTTTCTGAGAAGATAACGCTGAAATTCAACCTCCCTCTCGATCTGATCGTTGTATTCCTGAAACGAAGCTCTATGCCGCTCCGCGTGCGAACACGCCTTGCGTGCATTGTCCAGCAAAACAAATACATCAGACGGACTCTCTCCCTGCGCAATCCCTGCTTTCAGCCGCATCCGGTCACCGCGTGGAATTGTCCTGATATAATCCTGCAGCTTCCCAAGCTCTTCTTTGATCCTGTTCACATTCGTATCCGGAATGAAAAAGGTAAAATGATGAGAGCTTTCCCTTGCCGCGTATGCATCCGGGAAAAACCGCTTGATCCCTTCCGCAGTTGAGATAAGAAACCGGTTTCCACACTCATATCCGTACCCCAGATTCAGCTTCTTAAAGGTCGGAATACTCATGTAAACCATACTATAGCTGTCGTAAGTGTCTTCTCCCCGGGACTGTACGAATTGAATGATTCCGTCCATCGATAACAGCCCGGTCAGTTCATCCCGCTCATACCTGATGTCGATCTGATCCATTACAGACATAGGTCAATCCTCCATTAGGTCTTATTGCATCATTGTTATCATAATCCCGCCTCTTTTGCAATGGGAGAAATGCAGGAACATCGTGCGCAGCACGGGATTACTGAATCATCTGCATCGCTCCTTCCAGGTCTGTTCTCCGATAAGGGATTCCTTCCTGCCTGAGCCGCTTCAGCATCTTTTCTGACGGATGCCCGTATCGATTGTTCCTTCCGCAGGAAATGAGTACAAGGTCAGGCTTCACCAGATCAAGAAATTCCTCTGAAGTCGCATATTGGCTGCCATGGTGGCCTGCGATGAGGATCATGAACGGGTCTGTACTCTGCCCGGAATTCATCGCGCCATCCGCAAACAGGCTGGTTTTTGAAAAAGCTTTGACAAACTGTGCTTCTCCCTCTTTCTCCAGATCGCCGGGAAAGAGAATGCGCAGATCCCGGAATGTCAGAAGCATTACGATACAATCCTCATTCGCATTTCCGGTGATTCGCTCCGCGGATGGAGAAAGAATCTGCAGTGTCAGATCCTCCTGCTTCAGACAGGTATGATCGCTGACACATCCTGTTTCAATCCCATGCCTTTGCGTCAGCAGCAGGATCGACTGCATCCTGTCATCCGGCGCGGGAAGATCCGGTACCAGTATCCTTCCGATCGTAACGTCCTGGGCATTTTGTCCGAGCAGATTTGTATGGTATTGTCCGAGCATCTGCTCCACTCCGTTGATATGATCCAGATCCGCGTGAGAAAGAAATACCAGGTCAAGCTTTCTGATCCCGTAATATTTCAAAGTACTGTCAATTCTGTACTGCCATACATGCCCGACAGAACTCGAACCTGCATCAAACAGACAGGCACGTCCTTTGTATTCCACCAGGTTGCAGCTTCCCTGTCCGATATCCAGACAGGTGAATCGGAAGTCGGGGTGTTTTCTCAGACAGACCATCAGAACGATCGATCCCAGGGTTCCGGTCGCAAGCAGCCGCATCCTCCGGAAAGAGAGAGTTCCTTTTTTTCCGGAGGATGCGGCTGCTTGCGGCATATGTAATTTGATACGTAAAACTCTGTGCTAAATCACCAGCAGGATCAGCAGGGTCAGGATTCCATAATACAGGAGGACCTGCCACAAGGCCGGTCTTCCCAGAATCCATACGCTCATCGGCAGCTTCTGTTCCACTGTACACAGCAATCGCACAAGAGACAGAAGAAACCGGCAAGGCCAGGCGAGAATTCTTCCTGCTGTCAGAATCACTGAAAAGGAGGTCTGCACATACAATCCGCCTGCCAGAGCGGAGAGAATCCCGAACCCAAGGAACAGACTCATCAAGGGAAGCATGACAGGATAAAGCACCGCAGCATACGGACTGGTCTGGTAGAAGAACCACAAAACCACAGGAAGAGATCCGATCCACAGCGCGAGTGCGGAACAGAGCTTTTTCTGTACCGCTTTCCTGCACCTCAGAATCCTCATCAAAATCGGTGTGAGATATTCGATCGACAGGATGCAGACAATTGCAATCACAAAGGAACTGTCCCGGAGCGCAAAAGGCTGACGCAACAGAATGAAAATGGACGCGGCAGACAGTGCCGACAGTGTGTCTTTTGTCCTGCCAAAGATCTGCGCACCAAGCCAGATGCCTGTCGTGATCAGCGCTCTTTGTGCGGAAAGAGAAAACCCCGTCAGGATCGCGTAATGGAATACCACGAAGAAGACGATGAGAGAAACCGGCAGGAATGGAATTCCTCTTGCACGGAGGAATCGATAGAGCATCATGCCAAGAAGGGAAATGTGCAGACTTGACACACAGACCAGCCAGGAGAGTCCGCCATTTCGAAACAGGCTCTTCGTTCCCAGATCAACCCCCGAGCTGTCACCGAGCACGAATGCCGCTGCCTGAGAAGCATCCTCCGGCCCGAAGAGATCCAGAAGTCCCTTCTGCAGGCGGATTCTCTGATCACAGACCTGATTTCTGTATTCCGCCCAGATGGCCTGAATGCCGTTTGGACTTCTTCGTTCTCTGAGCGTTACCCCGCTCATCTTCAGCACAATCCGGCGGGCAAGACAATACCTTCTGTTGTCAAACTGTCCCGGATTCGTTGCTCTCTCGCTCTGGCTGCATGTTCCATACAGCGTGACCTTGTCTCCGACTCTGACCGCCGCAAAAAGATCCGACTGGTCTTTTGGTGTTGAGAAGTTCTTCCACAGGCCGCTCTCCTCTTCTGCTTCCCCATACAAAGAAGCGTCCGCATCCCTGCCATCCGAAAGAAAAACCTGAACACGGTCGTTCGAAGATAACGCAGCATTCAACTCTCGGATCATCGCTGTTGCGGCAGATGAGGTCTTGCTGCTGCCGGGAGCAAATGACACATGATCCAGAATCAGCCGGAAGCCGTTCGCGGTAATCTCCTTGGACTGCAGGGTTCCGGCAGCCAGAAGTCTTTTCCCGTCTGCGCCGCTGTACCGTTCTCCTGTCGGATCACCACTGCCCGGAAAAAGGCCAGACGCAATCAACCCTGCTAACAGGAGTGCAAAAACGAACAAAGGACGACGAAAAAATGTCCGGATCAGAAATGTCCTGATGACAGTGCATTTTGGAAAAAGTGTCTGATAGAAGCGAATGGCAAAGCCCTCCCGATCACAGCCTGAAAAGATTCTTCTGTCACCTTTGCTGCTATCCTACCATTGGAAAGACCTTTTCTGTCGCAAAAAAACAACCGGCAGTTTTCAATTCAGCGAATTGACAAAAACTGCCGGCAGAATCCGGTTCCTTCTTCGTGTTCTTTCAGAAATCCTTCTTATTCTTTAGTGACCTGCATCCACCGGATGCCTGCTTTGATCTGACAGCTTGCTTCCGGCTCAGTGCCTGCATTTATCGACAGCTTATTGCCTGCAGGCTGCCGCAGATCTGACTGCCGGACGCTTCCTTACGCGGCGGGTTCCGACTCATCCAGCTTCACAACCGGTGTATAGATCACATCCGCGTTCCTGCTGAAGACCTGATCCAGATTTACCTGATCCCGGAAACGAATATCCGTAGAGCCTTTGATCCGGAACCGGACACCGGTAATTTTATCCTCCGTGCAGGAATCAATGATCGCATTCGCAAATGCGTAGAGTACGGTCTCCGGGTTCGCGATCACTTCCCCTGCCGGCGCGTTGTTGATCTCTTCACTGAAATCAACGATACAGTACCCGTTGCTCACAGAAACATCCTGTACGAGTGTGCCCTCCACAGCGACAGGCAGCAGGTCTTCTCCCTGCGGCTTCTTCAGCATCTCTTCGATGACCAGGCGCTCTGTATTCACATTAGAGGAATAGTAGCTCGTCTTGTTCTGCCGGACGACGGACGTCCCGTCTCCGAACGGATAGTACAGAATCAGTTCCCGCTTGCGGTAGGAATTGATCCCGTTCCCCGTCGGGATGATAAAGGTGTCCTCGGTCATCGGACCGATCTCTTCTTCTCCGATCACGAGGCTCTGTGATTCCACCGTAAAACGAACGGTATCGACTCCCGGAAGATACAGAAGCGTCCGTACCAGAGCGCCCCGCAGGAGGATCTCACTGATGGTATCCAGACTCAGATACTCCGCGCTGAAGTCCACATCGACTTCATTGATTCCGGTCATCGTCGAAAGGATCTTCACCTCCTGCGGCAGCGCGGATCTGACGTCCGTGGAAGGCGCCTTTTGAAATGCATCCACCACTTCTTTGAGAATTCCCTCAAAATCCTTGCTTTCCGGCCGGAAATCCTTCCGGATCAATTCCGTTCCTTCCTGATTGGAATAATAGATCCAGAATGTTCCCTCCGCCGGACTGAGCTCCTGAGAATCCTTGTCCATGGCGAACAGGCTGCCGCTCATCCAGACCGCCAGCAAAATGCTCAGTATGGCTGCATACAGAATGCAGCCGCATCGTAACATCTTCTTATCGGTATTCGCTATACCTTTCATCACTCTCATCCACTTTCAGGCACCTGCAGCCGTCAGCTTTCCGCCGTTTCCTGTTCGGAATACTTCAGCGGGATCCGAACTGTAAAGGTTGTTCCTTCTCCTTCTCTGGAGTACACGCGGATCGCGCCGTGATGCATCAGAACAGCCTGTCTGGTAATCGCAAGCCCAAGTCCGGTGCCGCCGATCTCCCGGGAATGCGATTTGTCCACGCGGTAGAATCTTTCAAAGATCTGGCCCTGATCTTCGGCCGGTATTCCGATTCCGGAATCCTGCACCTTAACAAAGAAGTAGGTATTGTCCACATTCAGGGAGATGTGTACCCATCCATTCTCTTTGTTGTATTTGATACCGTTTTCCACCAGATTGGAAATCGCAAGCGTAAACTTTGTCTGATCCACCTGCGCGATGATCGGTTTATAGCTCTCAAGGGCAAGCTCAACGCCGCTTCTGGAGGCAATCGGCCGGAGTCTTTTAAGGATGAGGCCGATCAGGTCATTGATATTGGTCTCCTCGATCTGGATGTCCGGCGAATGCCGGTCCATCTTCACCAGGGTCAGAAGGTCTGTGATGATCTTGTTCTCCCGGTCAATCTCCTCCCCGATGTCTACCATGAATTCCTGATACAATTCATTCGGAACCTCTCCCATCTGCGCCTGCTGAATCAGAGAATCCGACAAAACCTTCATGGAAGTCATCGGCGTCTTCAGCTCATGGGAAACGTTTGAGACAAACATCTGCCTCGATTCCTCCTGCGCCTGAAGTCTGTGCCGCATCTGATTGTAGGCCTCAGACAGCAGCTCTGTCTCCGTGTAGTCCGGTATGGAGATATCGTCCGTCAGAAAATCCGTTCCGCCGGAATTCATCATGGCGGTCACCTTCCCGAACGGACGCACAAGGAGCCTGGAGAAATAGAAGGAAATCACGATGATCAGAAGCACCATAATGATCTCAATGATCAGCACCGACTGAGACAGATTCCTTCTGGCCAGAATAATATCGGTTGTCGGAATCGATACGATAAAAGCTCCGACGACATTCTTCGTCACATCATCGGTGATCGGGCAGACAACCTCGATAAAGTCGTTCTCCGCGACATAGTAATCCGTATCTTTTCCCTGGAAACACTCGATCAGTTCCTTGGCAATAACGGTTTTTCCCTCATCTATGGAATAGGTATCCCGGATAATCCGGAACCTGCCGTTCACCAGAATCACCCGGCCGCTGTACAGCTCCGCAATCTGATTCAGTTCCTTATCCACCACGTCCGAGCTGCCGCTGTCCAGGTATCCCGCGTCGATAATGTCCGCGCTGAGCCGGCTGCACTGATTCCGGATCATGGATGCACGCATGGAGACCGTCTGAGCCTCAAATCCTCTCAGAATTCCGCGCTTCATCAAAAAGACCGGCACCAGTCCGATCACAAGCAGGAGGATCAGCACACGAAAATGCATGCTGTTGATGATTCGTTTCCACCGTCCGCTCTGGTTCATGGATCATGCATCCTTTACTGAATAAAACAAAAAGCCATTCACGCCCGCTTTCCCGGTTTCTTAACGTGAATGGCTGCCGGTATCAGACTCTCTTAATGCTGAAAATAGTAACCCACACCCCATTTGGTATGAACATACTTCGGATCCGACGGATTCTCCTCAATCTTCTCGCGAAGCCTCCGGATATGAACATCAACCGTACGGACATCTCCGGGATACTCATAGCCCCATACCAGATTCAGAAGGTTCTCCCGGCTGTATACCTTATTCGGGTTCAGCACAAGAAGCTCGAGGACGTCGAATTCCTTGGCCGTCAGGTTTACCTCGTGTCCTGCCACCTGCACCCTCCGGGCATCGCAATCCAGGCGAAGCGTACCGACCTCGATAATTCTTCCTCTTGTATCCTGCACGCCGCGGTTCTGCGTTCTTCTCATGATAGCCTTGATCCGGGCTTTCACCTCCAGAATATTGAACGGCTTGGTGATGTAATCGTCAGCTCCGTACTCCAGGCCGAGAATCTTATCCATATCCTCGCCCTTCGCGGTCAGCATCACAATCGGCACATCAGAAAACTCCCGGATCTGCTGACAGGCAGACAATCCATCCAGCTTCGGAAGCATCAGGTCAAGAAGGATTATGTCATAATTCCCCTCTCTGGCCATCTCCACGGCTTCCTCACCGTCATAGGCGGTATCGACTTCCATATCATCCTGTTCCAGGCTGAAACGGATTCCTTTTACGATTAATTTCTCATCATCAACTACAAGTACTTTCTTCGGCATGATATCCCTCTTGACTGTCTGTATCCTCTGCCATGCTCCATACCGGGAAGCAGCATGAAGTCTTAGCCCTTATACAGTGATCTGATCCCTTATCTTCTCAAAGATACTGTTCTTAATCCCGCTGATATTCATCACATCCTCAGGCGAAGCAAAGTATCCGGACTCCGTTCTGTAACGGATAATCGCATCCGCCTTCGCTTCTCCGATGCCGGGAAGCGTCATCAGCTGCTCCTTTGTGGCTGTATTCAGATTGATCAGCGTACTGCCTGCATCTGCCGGGGAAGGACTCCCCGGTACTGTGCTGCCGGAACCATCTCCCGCAGAGAGCCCCTGCAAAGGCATCGTGCCTCCCATGGCAATTCCCTGCTCTGACATAGCGGCTGTCTCTTCTTTTGTATAGACGATGAGCATCTCACCGTCTGAAAGCAGCTTTGCCTGATTCAGCCATTGACTGTCTGCACGCTCCGTAAACCCTCCTGCTTTTTCCAGTGCGTCACATACACGCGCACCGGCAGGAAGATAGACAACTCCCGGGCTCTGAATCGCGCCGCAGACATAAACCGCAATCTCTTCTGATGCCGGCTCCCTCAGAGCCTCCTCAGATAAGATGCGCTCCTGCTGTTGTCCGCTGTTGCCGGAAGAGGATTCCTCCCTCTGCTCAGGCCATTCCTCCGGTTCCCCCTGACGGTCATCGCTGCCGGACTCTGCCCCCACCGGCTCGATCCCGGTCACCGTAATCGGGGAAGGGGAGCTGCAGCCGGACAAAGAGAAAAGCAAAGCACCGATCTCAAATACCAGCAGCCGGAAACGGAGGTTCCTCATGATTCTATTCCATCTCAATGCACAACTCCTGACTGTCAGCGTCAGTACGCCCCGTCATGCATGACTGAATTCTATCATAAAGAATACCGTGTTTTCAATCTCAAATGATTCATACGGGTTGAAACGGGTTGAAAACAGCTTGCAGTCAGTGTTATAGTTCGATAGATACATCTGAATCAAAGAGGCTGTATAAAAGGAGTATCACTATGCGACGACTAATCGCCACAATTCTTGCCTGTGTTCTGGCTGTAGTTGTGGTTAGCTTTGTCCTGATCTATCATTACCGGGACAAGGTTGAGAAAGTTTTTCAAATGACCGAGACGGATTCGGAAGCACAAAGTCTTACAGAAGCATTGGTTCCTGAGACAGAAAAGGCTGCGCCTTCCACCGAAACAGAGCTGCCTCTCCAGACCGAGACAGAAGCACCGGAGACGGAAGATCCTGCCCTGCACGCCGAAGATGGGGTCTACACCTTCCTCCAGGGACCGGTCGCCTGGGAAAGCAAGGCTCCCTATTCCGGTATCTGGTGCGAATCTGAACTGGATGGAGGACTGTTCAGCGTATTCGGCTGCGGTCTCTGTGACCTGGCCAACATCTACAGCACCCTGACCCCCTTCGAATGCTCGCCCCTGGATATGTACTGGCTCGCGCGCAAGGTATCGGATTACTCACCCGGCGGCGGATCAGGCGCGATCGACTGGCCTTATATGAAGGAGACTCTGCAAAAGACAGGCTTTGAAGTCAGGCTGAGAAAAAAAGACAGACGCTACGAAAAATTCCAGGAGGCGATCTCCGGATGCCTGACAGCAATCGTTCTGATCTCAAGTGAAGAAGATGATTCCTACTGGCAGGACACTCCCGGTCACTATATCAATCGCTGGCATT
>CADBZI010000049.1 GCA_902799015.1 uncultured Lachnospiraceae bacterium
CTCCTCCGGCGTCATGATCTTTTTATAGATCTCCGGATCGTTCTGCTTTACGACAGTCCCGTCCGGCGTCTCGATATGATCCACATAGTACGGGCGCATCAGGATCCCGCCGTTGGCGATGGCAGAAGTGATCAGCGCCATATGCAGCGGCGTCACCAGCGTTTCTCCCTGGCCGATCGCCGTCGTCATCTGCTCTCCCACAGAGGAATCCTTTGTCAGCTTGAAAACACTCTGCGAATGCGGCATGCCGGTAGGAAGGGAATGATTGAAGAGGAACTCCTCCGCAGTTTTCTTAAAGTCGGTGTTATCCAGCTCCAGTCCGATCTGCGCAAATGCCGTATTGCAGGAATTGGAAAATGCGCCTGCCAGGTCTTCCTGGCCGTGCACCTGATCTCCATAGCAGGTGATCCGCACATCCCCCTGAGACAGCGCCCCCTCGCAGTTATACAGGAAGCTGGAATAATCCGTCGGATGCGCTCTCAGGTAGGCAAGGGTCGTAATCATCTTAAATGTGGAACCCGGCGGGTACAGACCCTGCGTAGCGCGGTTCAAAAGCGCGCTGGACGCATTGTCCGATATCAGGTTTTCCCATTCCATTCCGATGAAGTTCGGATTGAAATCCGGCTTGCTCACCATTGCGAGGATCTTTCCGGAGTCCGGTTCCATGACGACCACGGCGCCTTTGTAGGATCCCAACGCATAATATGCCGTCTGCTGAAGCTTTTCATCCAGCGTCACAACCACACGGTCTCCCTGCACCTTCTCCCCGGTCTCTCCTGCCTGAATCTGCTTGAGCAGACTCGAATGGGAGCTCAGAAGATTGTAGTTTTCTTCCGCCTCCAGACCGGACTTTCCGTTGGACGCGTATCCCACCACATGGGCAAATACATTGTAAAAGGGATAGGATCTTGTCTGATTTCCGTTCTCATCCACAAGTGTAGTGGCAAGAACCGTACCATTCAGCGTCCGGATATCTCCGCGGATCACATTTTCGGAATTCGTGTCTGCCTTGGTATTATTGAGATTGCTGCGCAGATCTTCCGCCTCGAAAACATTGATCCAGACCACACGACCGATCAGAAGCAAAAAAAGGAACGCAAAGATCCAGGCAGCGATCGAAAGCTCCAGATTGTGCTTCCGGGAAGCTGCCGGCTCCTCATTCTTTGGATTCAGTTCAATCCTGCGGACTCTGACGCCTTCCGTCTCATCCATGCGTGGATCCTCTCTCATCATTTCCTCCGGTTTGGTCTTATTGTCTCCAGACTCTGGTCTCCTGACCCGGAGTCTCCCGGTAAGGTTTCTGGGGCGTCCTCTCCTGGGGCATCCGCTCCTGGGACATCCGCTCACGGGACATCCTTTCCTGAGACATTCGCTCACGGGACATCTGATTCTGCGGCATCCGCTCACGGGACATCCGCTCACGGGACATCTGCTCCCGAGGGAAGCGTGCCCCGGCCATTGCTCCTGCAAGTCTTTCTTCCTTGACCTCGTCTCCTCTGAGCATATACAGTCCCTGCACGATCGCAAACATCAGAATGGTACTCAGCACAGAGCTTCCGCCGTAGCTGACCAGCGGCAATGTCACGCCGGTCATGGGAATCAGCTTTGTACCGCCGCCGATTGTCAGGAAAACCTGCGTGGCGTAGGTTACGCCAAGTCCCAGAGCAGCCAGCCGGTAGAACCGGTTGTCCAGCTTCATCGCGATATTGATGAACATGAGAAAGACTGCCATGCAGATCAGAATCAGGCAGATCCCGAACACCGCTCCCATTTCCTCAAGAATGGCACTGAACATAAAGTCCTGTGACACATACGGAATCGCGCCGGGGCTTCCCTGGCACAGCCCTGTGCCGATCCAGCCGCCTGCGGCAATCGCAAACAGCGATTGACAGATCTGATAGCCGGATCCGGAATAATCCTGGAAAGGATCGCGCCAGATCTGGACACGGACCCGCACGTGCGCGAACAGGAAATAAGCTGCCACCGCGGCAATACAAAAGGCGAACAGTCCGATCATCGTCAGGAACGGATTCCTCGTCGCCACAAACAGCATGATCAGGTAGGTGACAAAGAAGATCAGTGCCGAACCCAGATCCGTAGAGATCACGAGGATCAGAACATGCGCCGCCGCGAGAATCGTTGCGATCACAATCCTGCGGAAGCTGTGCTCCGTACTCAGAAGTCCGGCGATGGCAAAGACAAAGATGATCTTTACAAATTCTGACGGCTGGAGGGAGAATCCTGCCACCGAGATAGACAGTCTGGCACCGTTGGTGACACGTGCGGCAATCATGACAAGTCCCAAAAGCCCGATGCCGACGAACACATATCCCCAGGTCATTCTGGTCAGCACCAAGAGCTTCCGCACAACCAGAGGAACGAGCAGTGCAAGCGCCGTGCCTGCTGCAGTGATCTCAAACTGCTTGATCGCCTGGTCCATGGAAAACCGCGTCACCATGATGAAGCCGACAGACAGCAGCATGCACATATTGTTGATCAGGCTCTTCGAGGAGCGCGGATACAGATTCCGGAACAAAAGCAGCGTAAACATCAGGTAAAGGACCTGCGCCAGATAGAAAAAGACCAGATCCAACCGGTAGGAATTCAGGTACAGGGAAAGAAACCCCAGAAAATGGATCAGAAACATCTCCACATTCTGGCGCAGAAAGATCCTGTCTCTCGCCCTGGCCTGACGCTGCCTGAAAACCGTCACGCTCTGAATCGTATAGAGCACCATCAGGGCAAGTATGATGTAATGGCACGCCTTGAGAGCGGCCTCGGGCAGGTTCGTAAGATTCACGCTCTACATGACTCCTTTCCGAAAATGTCCTCTTGTTACAGCATCCGGAAGATTTCCTTCCAGTACTCTGCGCGTTTCCTCTTTGCCTTCTATCGTAAACTGATACCGGACGGAAAGCGGGTTCAGTTGCCTGATCTGTCCGGACAGAGAGACCAGCTCCAGCGGAACACTGTTATAGATCGTATTCAGGCAGAGCATGCAGTCATTCTTCACGGCAAACAGCACCCCTTTGCGATCCCGGAGCATATGCACCCCCGGCTTCTTTTTGCACCCGGTCACCGTCCGCATCAGACACTGGGTGCTTGTCATCAGGGGCAGATACCCGTAGATGACCGCCTCACTCCCCGCACATCCGCGCTCGGAAAGCTCCTTGAAAGAAAGCTCGGCAGGCAGCGTATCCATGGTCGCGCCCAATGCCCGGATCTGCATTCTTGCACAGCGATTCCAGGTATACAAAGACGCATCCGCTATCACCTCGAATCCGTCTGTCTCATTGCATAAGCCAGCACACTGCAGGGCGTACAGCTGGTCATAGCTGCGCACCAGAACACCGTTCAGAGACTGCTTCAGCTCAGAGGAGAAGGAGCCGAATTCCTGCTTCATCCTCTCGCTGACGATCTGTGCGGTGTCTGCTCTCCAGATCTCCGGCAGCATGAGATAGACCTTCTTCCCGCTGCGAACTGTCCGCTCCGCATTGCGTGCTGTGCAAAGAGCAAGGTCGAGATAGACGCCGCCAACCCTGTTTGCTTCCAGCACAGCCTCAAGCTGTTCCTGCATGCAGACGCTCGCCGTTATCCGCGGATGTGAGATGCCGTAAGCATCCTCCTGCGGGATGATGTCTTCCTGTGCGATGATGTCTTCCTGCGCAATGATGCCTTCCTGCGCGATGTTGTCTTTCTGCGCGATGATGCCTTCCTTCGCAGCCACGTCCCGCTTCTGCCTCCGGTACGGCTTCAGCATCTCCCGGCGGATTTCTTCCAGTGCATTTCTGCGCAGCTCATTGAGATCGCGGATCGGGACGAACAGCCCCTCTTCGAGGTCGATGTCGATCGATTCAAAGAGAAATTCCGTATTCCCGCTTTTGGCGATCTGCCTGCGGATCGTCTCCGCATCCGCCGGCTTGTTCTTCGCCGGAAGCGGGATACTGCCTTCCGTCAAGCAGCTGTGTCCGTTACGGTCTGATACCCGCATGCAGGCCTTCTCGCGGGAATGAATCCTCACGCTGGCGCTCAGGGGAATCTTCTTTGCGCTGTCAACATAGCGCTCCCTGATCTGCTGCACGGTCTCCTGCGCCTGTCGAAGCGCCTGTCCGGCCGGAGCATTTTTCTGCTCCAGGGTCATCATATCCCTACCGTTTCGCTCCTGATAGTACCCTTCGGAAAATGCGCCTCTGGAGAACAGCCGGGCAAGCAGTTTCTCATCTGCAGCATCCACATGATAGCCTTTGCGCCCCTTCTCCAGGTACAGATCGATATACTTGCGGTACATGGCCGTCACGCCAGCGGTGTACTCCGGGCTCTTCATCCTCCCTTCGATCTTGAGAGACGAGATTCCCGCGTCGATCAGCTCCGGCAGAAGGCGCAGCGTGCAGATATCCTTCGGGCTGAGCAGATACTGCTGCGAAGGATCATTTAAGCTTCTGCGTCCTCTCACGCTGTCCTGGCTCTCATACAGATCCCACGGAAGCCGGCACGGCTGCGCGCAGCGGCCTCTGTTGCCGCTTCTTCCGCCGATCATGCTGCTCATGAGGCATTTTCCGGAATAGCAATAGCACAAAGCACCGTGGACAAATGTTTCCAGCTCCACATCGCATTTTTCCCGGATGGCTTGAATCTCCGCAAGACCAAGCTCACGCGACAGAACAACGCGCTCCGCTCCCATCTCCTTCAGAAGCCTTACCCCGTCCGGACCGGTGACGGTCATCTGGGTCGAGGCATGCAGCGGAAGGTCCGGAAATGCATGCTTCAGAAAATGAAAGACACCGAAGTCCTGCACAAGCACGGCGTCTACGCCATGCTCATAGATCGGTGCAAGATACTCCGGCAGCATCTGTGTCAGCTCGTATTCCTTCAGAAGCGTATTGACTGTGAGGTATAGCTTCACACCGTAAAGGTGGCAGTAATCGATTACCTCCAGAAGCGCATCCTTCTCAGGATTGTCCGCGTACGCACGCGCCCCGAAAAGTCTGCCGCCCGCGTAAACCGCGTCTGCGCCGGCATGAACAGCGGCCCGGATGGACTCCATGCTTCCTCCGGGCGCAAGGAGCTCAACCCTTTGCCAAATACGGCTTCTCATGCCTTCTGCGGGCGTGGAGCTCTTGGCACCTTTGCTTCTCATCCCTTCCCCGGGCTTGAAGCGCTTGGCACCTTCGCTTCTCATGCCTTCTTGGACTCAGCAGCCGTTCTGTTCTCGGTCTGGCTGAGCCTTGCCTCCAGAAGAGCGATCTTCTTCTGATAGTCGTCCGCCTCTTCCTTCAGGGAAATGATCCGCTTCTGATCCTCCTCCAGCTTCACCTGGGCGGAAACCAGTTCATGTCTCACCTCATACAGCTCTCTGTCCTTGTCGGACAGATCCGCTTCCAGTTTCTCCACCTGACGTCTGGCCTTAAAATAATCATCTGCCGTATTCAGATCCAGCATCAGGCTCTTCTGCACGGATGGCAGACGGTTGTACCCATCCAGTGACTTCAGTTCGGTGATCCGATTGTTCAGGTAAGAAGCCACCTGATGCAGGTAATCTTCGCTCTCATACCCGCCCAGCTTGTAGATCTTTCCGCCAATCACGACCTCTGTAACATTCTTCTTTTCCATAGGTTACCCCTTATTAAGCAGTTTCACGTTTGTCTTTCCAGCCCCAGGTGCGTGTAAGCAAGATCCGTCACAACACGTCCGCTCGGCGTGCGGATCAGGAATCCGTTCTTGATCAGGTATGGCTCGTACACATCCTCCAGGGTACCGGCATCCTCGCCGATTGCCGCAGCCAGATTGTTCAGTCCGACCGGACCGCCCGAAAACTTGTCAATCATCGTCGTCAGGATCATGCGGTCAAGATTGTCAAGTCCCTTCCGGTCCACATCCAGAAAATCAAGTGCCTTCTGTGCAACCTCTTCCGTGATCTCCCCATCGAACATAACCTGCGCGATGTCACGCGAGCGCTTCAGAAGGCGGTTCGCCAGACGCGGGGTTCCGCGCGATCTTCTGGCAATCTCCGTCGCGCCCTTCTCATCAATCCTGACATCCAGAACAAGCGCGGAGCGCATCACGATCGTCGCCAGCTCCTGTGTTGTATAGTACTCCAGATGATGAATCACGCCGAAACGATCCCGCAGCGGAGCAGTCAGAAGGCCGGCTCTTGTCGTCGCCCCGACCAGAGTAAACGGCGGAAGATCAAGGCGGATGGATCTGGCGGCCGCGCCCTTTCCGATCATGATATCGATCGCAAAGTCCTCCATCGCCGGATACAGGACCTCCTCCACCTGACGGTTCAGCCGGTGAATCTCATCCACGAACAGCACATCCCCCTCGCTCAGGCTGTTCAGCACCGCGGCGATCTCACCGGGCTTCTCAATGGCAGGACCGGAGGTGACCTTCATGTTCACGCCCATTTCATGCGCGATGATGCCGGCCAGCGTCGTTTTGCCCAGACCCGGAGGTCCGTAAAACAGCACGTGATCCAGCGATTCTCCCCGCTTTTTCGCGGCTTCAATATAGACCTTCAGAGATTTCTTCGCCTTTTCCTGGCCGATATACTGGTCCAGTGTCTGGGGTCTGAGTTTAGGCTCCAGACGAAGATCCTCCTCTGTTTCATCCGTTGTGATAATCCTTTTTGCCATACTTGTGTACTGTTACCTTCTCATCGCTTTTCTGTCACCAGCCGTCACAGACCAATCTGCTTCAGCGCCTGTTTCAGAATGTCCTGCGTCGACATCTCCTCCGTCACCTTCACCTTCCGCACAGCCCGGAGCGCCTCGGAATTCGAATAGCCGAGAGCGGTAAGCGCCTGTACGGCATCCGCAAGCTCTGCGTCAATCGCGGCGGAGGAAGAGACCTCCGCACTCTGGAAGCCGGCATCCGCCCCCTGGATCGCATCCTCAAGCTTCAGCTTGTCCTTCAGCTCAAGGATCAGCTTTTTGGCAGTCTTTCCTCCGATTCCGGGCGCCCTTGCAAGCGCCTTGTCGTCTTCGGAAAAGACGGCAAACCGCACATCGTTCGCGCTCAGCACGCCGAGAATTCCCAGCGCAGCCTTCGGACCGACTCCGGAGACGGTAATCAGGGTCTTGTATACATTCAGGTCATCCTGAGAGAGAAAACCATACAGACGGATCGCGTCCTCCGAGACGGACATATTAGTGTATAGCTTCACATCCTCTCCTGCCGGAGGCATATCCGCCGCGTCTCTGACACTGACCAGAACCTCGAAGCCGACACCGCCGACCTCCACAACAACCCGGTCCGGCAACACCTGTGCGACTTCTCCCCGAAGAAATGAAATCATGCTGTCCTTTCTATTCCTGCTGCGATCAGGCGCCTGGCCGCATCTGCCAGTTGCTCAGGCGCCTGGCTGCTTCTTTCTATCAGCTCTTCAGCGACTTGACCGCAGCCTTCATGATCCCGATGTTGTCGCTGTAACGGGCCGTAAACTGCTCAAAGCCTTCGATATCCTTCTCGTCCGGCTCTACCGTATCGCTCTCCATGCCGGAGAAGATCTTCTGATCCAGATAATCCTCAAGCGTCTGGCCTTCTTCTTTGTCAATCATATACAGAGCCAGGATCGCCATGCCCCAGGGGCCGCCTTCTCCTGCCGTCTCCAGAACGCTGACCGGCGCATGAACCGCCGCTGCCAGATACCTCTGCGCAACCCCCTTCGTCTTAAACAGACCGCCATGTCCCATGATACGGTCCACCTTCATCTTCTCCTCCTTCAGAAGAATATCAAGGCCAAGCTTGACCGCTCCGAGAGAGGAATACAGATGAGACCGCATAAAATTCGCAAGGTTAAAGTTGCTGTCGGGCTGTCTGACGAACAGCGGACGTCCCTCGTTGAGATGCGTAATGCCCTCTCCGGAATAATAACCGTAGGACAGCAGTCCGCCGCAGTCCGGATCACCCTTCAGAGAATTCCGGTACAGAAGTCCGTACAGCTTGCCCGGATCCATCGGGAATCCAGCCAGCTCAGCGAACTCACCGAACAGATTCACCCAGGCATTCAGATCAGAGGTTCCGTTGTTCGCGTGCGACATCGCAACCGGATAGCCGGTCGGTGTCGTCACCATGTCGATCTCACGATAAACCTTCTTCAGCGGCTTCTCGCAGACCAGCATCGCGAAGGTACTCGTTCCGGCACTGACATTTCCGGTCCGAGGCGCTACGGAATTCGTCGCGACCATACCGGTGCCCGCATCGCCTTCCGGCGGAGCCATCGGAATACCACTCTTCAGTGAACCGGACTCATCCAGAAGCTGCGCGCCGGCAACCGTCAGGCTGCCCGCCTCCTGGCCGGCGACAAGGACCTTCGGCAGCACATCACGCAGCCTCCAGGTATATCCGGCCTTCTTGATCAGCCGGTCAAACTTGTCCACCATCTTCTGGTCATAATCATTTGTTTTGGAATCAATCGGGAAGATGCCGGAAGCATCGCCGATGCCCGTCACCTTCTCGCCGGTCAGCAGGTAGTGGACATAGGAATCGAGTGTGGTCACGAAGGCAAGATCCTTCAGATGCTCTTCGTGGTCCAGCATGCACTGGTACAGATGCGCAATCGTCCACCGAAGCGGGATATTGAAGTTAAAAAGCTCTGTCAGCTCATCCGCTGCCTTCTGTGTGTTGGAATTCCTCCAGGTCTGGAAGGGCGCAAGCATGTTTCCGTCCTTATCCAGCGCAATATATCCATGCATCATGGCGCTGATGCCGATGGCGCCGAACTGATCCGGCCAGATCTCATACTTCTCCTCTACAGCCTTCATCACCTCGCCGTAGCAGGTCTTCAGACCGTTGAGGATCTCATCCTGCGAATACGTCCAGATCCCGTCAATCAGAGAATTCTCCCATCCGAAGCTGCCGGTCGCCAAAACGCTGCCGTTCTCATCCACCAGAACACCCTTGATGTTGGTGGAACCGAATTCGATTCCGAGCGCTGTCTTTCCGTTCTTGATTGCATCCTTGACATTGATCATCTTTTCATTCCTCCCTGACCTTACCTGCCCTGTCCGTAATATGCGTTTGGCCCGTGCTTCCTCTGGAAATGCTTCTCCTTGACGTATTCCGGCGCATCCGGCGCATCCGGGTCAATCAGCTTCGTGATGAAATCCATCTTCGCAACCTCCTCCAGCACCTTCGCGTGGTAGACCGCCTCGAAGCAGTCCTTCCCCCATGCAAACGGTCCGTGGTTGCGGCAGATCACGCCCGGCACATAGACCGGGTTGCGTCCCTCAAAGGCCTCGATGATCACCTTGCCGGTATTCTTCTCATAGGCCTCTTCGACCTCCTCGGCCGTCAGATTCCGGGTACAGGGAATCGATCCGTAGAAATAGTCCGCATGTGTGGTTCCCTTCAGAGGAATGTCATGCCCGGCCTGCGCCCAGCCGACCGCGAAGGTGGAATGCGTATGAACGATGCCGCCAATCTCCGGAAATGCCTTATACAGCTCCAGATGTGTCGCCGTATCCGTGGAAGGATTCAGATCACCCTCGACCTTGTTGCCCTCAAGATCCATGACCACCATGTGTTCCGGTTTCAGTTCCTCGTAAGAAACGCCACTCGGTTTGATCACGAACAGCCCCTTCTCACGGTCGATTCCGCTCACATTACCCCAGGTAAATGTAACCAGCTCATACTTTGGAAGCTGCAGATTCGCTCTGCACACATCCTCCTTCAGTTTCTCAAGCATACGTCCATCCTCCTTCAGAAAAACTAACCTTTTATGCTCCCGCATTTTTATCTATCCGAACAAATGTATTGTACCAGAGAATCCACGTTGGGTAAAGCTTGTGTCATTCCTGCAAAGAGATCTTGTCCAGCCACGCCCATACCAGTACCTGCGGCATAACAGGGCTTTTGGCAGGTCAGCGTGTGACAGGCAGCTCACTTCTGCGCGGACAGATGAAACTGAATCCGGTTCAGCACCATGTCCAGCGCGACACGATTTTTTCCTCCCTCCGGAATGATAATATCCGCGTACTTCTTGGAGGGTTCCACAAAAGCTTCATGCATCGGCTTCACCGTACCCAGATACTGGGTGATCACGCTGTCCAGCGAGCGTCCTCTCTCCTTCACATCCCTCAGGATTCTGCGCAAAATCCTGACATCCGCGTCCGCGTCTACGAACAGCTTGATGTCCATCAGATCCCGGAGCGACTCATCGTGAAAGATCAGAATCCCCTCGACCAGGATCACGCGGGAAGGAGTGACGGTCTTCGTCCGGTCTGTTCTGTCATAAATAGTGTAGTCATAGACCGGACAGTCAATCGCGGCGCCGCTCCGAAGCGCGGACAGATCACGGATCATCAGGTCCGTGTCAAATGCAGCCGGATGATCATAATTCAGCTTGACTCTTTCTTCATAAGTCAGGTCATGACGCGCCTTATAATAATCATCATGATATAGTACGGTCACTTCTTCCCCGAAACGTTCCTCGATGCTTCTGGTAATTGTTGTCTTTCCGCTGCCGGTTCCGCCTGCAATCCCGATGACGATAATGTCACTCTTCTTCATAGCTTTCTCCTTCATCACAGAAACATGATTTCGCGTCTGAATGCACCTGATTTGAGTATATCGCAGAATCATTTCTGCGTGAATCAGAAAACTGTGGTAAGATAGAGGGGAATTCATCACGTAGACAATGCCGGCTGCAAGAAGCCGGCTGCAAGAATGGTTTCATGTCAGGGCATGGCCGGCTGCAAGAAGCCGGCAGCTATGAAATCAGCAAACAGGAGGACACTATGGCCGGTAAGTATAACATCTGCCTGGATATTGGCGGAACAAAGGTGCTTGGCGCTATCTTTGACAGCAAGGATAAGATTGTCTGCCGTTACAAGAAGAAGTCTACGGAGAGCGGGGATTCCTCTCAGAACGTCCAGGATGTCATCATCAGCGTCGTGGAAGAGCTGCTTGCATCCTCCGGAATCAGGAAAAGCCAGATCAACGCGATTTCTGCCGGAGCCCCGGGCGTGATCGATTCCGGCGCGGGAATCATCCTTTTCACACCGAATCTGCCGTTCCGCAACTATGATATCCGCACCCCTCTGGAAGAAAAGTTCGGCGTTCCCTTCTATATCGGAAATGACGTGAATGTCGGCGTTCTCGGCGAATATCGATACGGGGCCGGAAAGGGCTATCAGAATGTGGTCGGATTCTTCGTCGGAACGGGCATGGGCGGCGGTCTGATCTTAAACGGAAGCCTGTTTACCGGCACCGGCTTTAAGGCTGCCGAGTATGGACATATGATTCTGGATCCGGAAGGACCGCTGTGTGGATGCGGGCAGAGAGGCTGCCTCGAAGCATTTTCCAGCAAGCAGGGAATCTCCTCCTACATCCGGCAGCAGGTTTCCCGCGGCAGAGAATCCATGATGGCGGAACAGGTCCAGAACGGCGTATTCCGCAGCAAGTATCTCAAGAAGGCGCTTGTCAATCATGACAAGGTCACGGAGGAAGCCGTTGACCGTGCCTGCCACTATCTGGCCATTGCCACCGG
>CADBZI010000050.1 GCA_902799015.1 uncultured Lachnospiraceae bacterium
CACACAGCAGGGTATTGTCTATCCTCCCGCTTTTCAGCAGGTCAATCATTTCATCACTCAAACGCAGGTCTGCAAGATCGGCGTTTGGGTGATTTTTCAATTCTGCCGACACATAACATAGTGTCCAAGACAAATCTACTATGGCATTATAATAGAACAATGCAGTCTCATAAAAATGTGACCGAAATATCAACTTAAAAGCTTTATTAGCTACATCATCCTCAACTGGATTAAACCAATGATCCCAATCATCGGTTTCGGTCTCTCTTAAAAATATACGAGCAGCTGAGTATTGCTCGACAAGTTCTTTTTGTTTTGAACGAAAATACAAATCGTGATTGTTTGGCAGTCTTGTTCCAACCAAGTTATATGTTACCGACGACGGCCTATCTAATGAAAATATATCTGTAGTGAATTCCATCCAACTCCTCCTGACATCTATCTCACAGCCACAACTACCCCAATATCTAACTCGGCAACTCAACATAGTGACATCTATCGTGGCAACTCAACTCTCACACTTTTAGAGCAGATTTGCTCTTGGATAAGTTACCGAGAAGCGTTCGTCCTGCCCGATGCCAAATTTGCCCGATTGCCCGAAAACCGCAGTATTACTGGGCTTTCGCGCCTATTTCCCTTTGACCTTTGACATCAATACTACCGTCTCGACGTGGCAAGTCCCTGGGAACAAGTCCACCAATGCCATCTTCTTTACCCGGTAGCCCACCTGCTGCAGCGGTACAAGATCGCGCTTCAGGCTGGTTGCCTTACAGGAAATATAGATGATTGTCTCCACTCCATATTTCAGAATCTTTGGCATCGCCTTGGGATGAATGCCTTCACGGGGCGGATCCAGAACGATCGCATCCGGTTTCTCTTTCATGGAATCAATTACCTTCAGAACGTCTCCGCATATAAAGTCACAATTATCCAGGTGATTCTGCTTTGCATTGATTCTGGCGGCTTCCACTGCCTCCGGTACAATCTCTACACCCGTTACATGCTTTGCAACCGGTGCAAGGATCTGGGCAATGGTTCCGGTCCCGCTGTAGAGGTCAAAAAGTACTTTATCCTTCGTGTCACCGATATAATTTCTCACGATAGAATACAGCACCTGTGCTCCGGCTGAATTTGTCTGGAAAAATGAAAACGGTGTGATCTGGAACTGCATTCCAAGAAGATTCTCTGTAATCCTGTCTGTTCCGAATAAAAGCTCCGTCCGGTCGCTCTGGATCGTATCGGCGACGGAATCATTGTACGTGTGCAGGATTCCCGTAATGGTTCCCTCCAGCGCAAGCCCGATCAATTGAGCTGTCAGCTTACGGTCCAGTTCTTCCTGTTCTTTTTGCGATAAAAACTGTGTTGATGTGACAAGGTCCACCAGAATCTGGCCGCTTGATCTTGCCTTTCTCACCAGAAGATGCCGGAAATAGCCGATATGGGTCATCCTGTGGTAAAAAGGCACACCTGACTTTACGGCCACATCAAGAACCGCATTGCGGATCCTGCGAACATCCGAATCTACAATCTGGCAGTCGGTGGTATCAACGATATCATAGAAGCTGCCCTTTTTGTGCATGCCAAGTACGAGCGGGCCGCCTTTGCAGGAATCCCCGAAAGTGAATTCCATCTTATTGCGGTATCCCTTCTCAACCGGAGATGCGCTGATCCCGTCAAACCACCCCTCTTCGGGATTCTCAAGAACGTCGCCGAGAAGACGGAGGATCTGTTCTTTCTTCAAAGAAAGCTGATCAGAGTAGGGAATCGTCTGCATCTGACATCCGCCGCAATCCGGAAAGTGAGGACATGCGGAAGAATGCTCCATGGCAGATGGCTCCAGAACCTCCATCAGCATTCCTTCGCACCTTGAGGAATTCACTTTTTTCAGTCTGCAGCGAACCATCTGCCCGGGCAGAACCCCTTTCACGTAAACTTCCCTGCCTTCTGCTGTCAGAACGCCCTGTCCCGGATAATCATATCGAATGACACATCCTTCGATCACATCGCCTTTTCTCATACCGCCTCCTGAAATCGGATCATGAAAATTTGAAAAAAAGAGCCGCCGCACCTGCGGCAGCCCTTTCGAACATCAACATCAGTTTGATTACTTCTCGCTCGTCTGCTCTTCTTCTGCAGCCGGAGCCTCTTCCTCTTTCTTCTCTTCCTCAGAATCTTCTTCAGAGGCAGCCTCTTCTTCCTCATCCTCTTCATCATCGAAGAAATCATCGAAATCATCATCGAAGTCGTCGTCGAAATCCTCAAGATAATCCGGAGTCAGGTAACGATAGACTGCATATGCGATCGCAGCAATGGCTGTAATCGCTCCGATCACAGCAAGGCACCACAGAATCGCATTTTTATGTTTTGCGTTGTCCCTGTCTCTGAGTGCTTGTATCAATTCATCTTTTTTCATCATGTCGGTATCCTTTCTCCAATCATCAGCATTGGTCTGCCTGTTTCCATGAGTATAGCACAGGTTCCTGATTTTATCCATACAAAATCAAGGTACTCGTTTCAGCTTTGCAAATCCGGCAAACATCTTCTTGACGCCGAATCGTTCAAATTCCACGGTGACCTCCTTGTCCCTTCCTCCGTCACGGATCTGTGTGACGACACCGTTTCCGAACTTTACATGGGATACCGTATCTCCGACTTCATATCCAAGCGTTGAGGATACCTGCGGAGCAGGCTCAGCGGACAGCAGAAATGGTTTCTTTTCTCCAATGCTTTTAGCGGCTGTTTCCCACTGCTTTGGAGATGCGCCATAGGAACGCGGCCGCGCTTTTTCAGGTTTCTCTTCCTCCGCTGTCCCCCTCAATTCTTCCAGAAAGCGGGATTCTCTGTACCAGTCCATCTGTCCGCGAAGCATTCTTCTGTGGGCTCCTGTCAGCGTAAGGTGATCCATTGCCCGCGTGATGCCGACATAGCATAGTCTGCGCTCTTCCTCCATATCTGCCGTTTCACCGGACATGACTGCCTGATAGCCCGGGAACAATCCCTCGTCCATTCCCGTGATATAGACATTCGGGAATTCCAGTCCCTTTGCCGAATGAAGCGTCATCAATACCACACGGTCCTCCTGTCCGTCAAAGGAATCGATGTCCGCAACCAATGACACCTCCTCCAGAAATCCCTGCAGAGTGGGACGCTGTTCCCTGGCCTCTCCATCGGCCGGATCTTCTCCGGACGGGATCTCATCCGCCAGCTGCGCGCCGTAGAAGGCTGCTTCATAGGAGGCTGCCTTGTTCAGGAGTTCTCCGATGTTTTCCAGGCGGTCCCTGGCATCATCAGTTCCCTCCAGCTTCAGTTCCTCTTCGTACCCTGTTTTGTCGAGCACGATCCGGATGAGATCAGACGGAATGACTTCCTTCGCGCGCTCTCTCATTTCCAGAATCAGATGGACAAACTGCCGGATCTTCAATCCGCCTCTGCCGATCCCCGGAACCTTATCTGCCATTCTGGCCACATCCATAAAGCTCATGCCATGCGCATGGGCATAATCATCCACCCTGCGGATTGAAGTCTGCCCGATTCCCCTCTTTGGGACATTGATGATCCTTTTGACCGCAACATCATCACTTCCGTTGGAGATCACGCGCAGATAAGCAAGGATATCCTTGATCTCGCGCCTTGCATAGAAATTGGTTCCCCCGACAATCGTATAAGGAACATTTTCATACAGGAACTGTTCCTCCAGCGCGCGAGACTGGGCATTGGTCCGGTACAGAATCGCGTTGTCTTTATACGGACGAATTCCCTGATTCTTCTTTCTGACAATGTCGCAGACGATGTACCGTGCCTCCGATTGTGCATCCTCAAATCGTTTGATGCTCACCGGGTCGCCGGCGCCGCGGCTGGTCCACAGATGCTTTGCCTTTCTCCCGGTATTATTGGCGATCACACGATTGGCACAGTCAAGAATGTTCTGTGTAGACCGGTAGTTCTGTTCCAGACGGATTACCTTTGTTTCCGGAAAGATGGATTCAAAGTTCAGAATGTTTCCGATGTCCGCTCCGCGGAACCGGTAGATAGACTGATCGTCATCTCCTACCACACACAGATTTCTGTACTTTTGCGCCAGAAGAGAAAGGAAGACAAACTGTGCTTTGTTGGTGTCCTGATACTCATCTACCATCAGATACTTCCAGCGTTCCTGATAAAACTCCAGCACATCGCGGTGTTCCCGGAACAGCCTGACCGTAAGTCCGATCAGGTCATCAAAGTCCAGGGCATTGCAACGCGCAAGCCGCCGCTGATATTCCAGAAATACATTCGCAATCAGAATCTGTGTCTCGTCCCTGCTCTGAAGCGCTTCCTCCCGGAATGTGACCGGATCGATCAGTTCCTCCTTCAGATGAGAGATCTTTGCCAGAAACATTTTTTCCTTATACAGCTTCGTGTTGATCTCCATCTGTCTGCAGACATCCTTCATCAGGCTCTTGGTGTCATCGGTATCATAGATGTCGAAGCTGTTCTGATATCCGATCCGGTCAATATACCGCCTGAGAATTCTCACGCAGGTGGAGTGAAAGGTTGCGACATGTACTGCCTGCGGAAAGTCTTTGACCATGCGTTCCACACGTTCTTTCATCTCCCGGGCAGCCTTATTGGTAAATGTGATCGCGAGAATGCTCCACGGAGCAACTCCTTTCTCTTCAATCAGCCACGCAATCCTGCTTGTAAGAACTCTGGTTTTTCCAGATCCCGCTCCGGCCAGAATCAAGAGGGGGCCATCCAGATGAGTTGCAGCCTGCTGCTGCTCAGGATTCAGATTGATCCCTGTTTGTTTCTTATCCACTTCGTCCTCCTGCTTCACTCTTCAAAAGCCGCTACTACCGTGAATCCGCTCTCATCCGTACGGACTTCTTCCACTACTCCGTCAAAAACCTTCAGGCGTTCGCGCACCGAATAATTTGCGCTCATCGCCACAGCCGGTTCGATCGTATAGTACCAGGTTTCCGGCAGCTTTCCCTCTGTCACATGAATCCGGTCACCGGGCCGGACGAGGTTTTCGCGTTCCATCTTAAATTCCATTTTTCTCAATGTTTTTTATTCTCCCTGCTTGCTATATCGTTTTCAAAACTATATAATAGCCATATGGAGGTGACAACCTATGGCTTCAAAGAAAAATCGTTCGATTCCCGAATCTTCCGGCGACAGCAAAAAGAGCCAGGAACTGCTGCTCTATCTTCTGGATGCAGTTGATAAGGTAGATCTGATTGATCCATCTGAGATTCCGGACATCAGTCTGTATATGGACCAGGTTACAACCTATATGGACGAGCATCTCAAGCAGTCGCGGCGCCGTGATGAGGACAAGATCCTCACCAAGACGATGATCAACAATTACGCGAAAAACAAGCTGCTCCCCCCGCCGGAAAAGAAAAAATATGCGAAGGAGCATATTATGCTCCTCATCCTCATCTATTATTTCAAGGGAACGCTTTCCCTGCAGGACATTCAGGCTGTCATGGAACCGATCTGTGAACGGTATTTTCACGCAGACTCTGATCGCGGCATTGACGATCTTTATGAAGAGATTGTCCGGATGAACCGCGACCGTCAGAAGGGGTTCCGTGAGGATGTAAATGACATGGTTGACACCGCCGCGGATTATTTTTCTGATGCAAAGGACGAGGAACGCGAATTTCTGCGTGTCCTCGCCATGATCAATATGCTTTCCTACGATGTATTCGTTCGAAGGATGCTGATTGAAAAACTGATCGACCGTTATTTCAATGAGGATCAGAACGAAAAATCCACCTCGAAAAAGAAGGGCTGACCTCTCAGGTCTCCCCTTCTTCCCCGGAAGCCTCTAAAGGGCCGATCCTGTCCAGAACCATGGAGTATCCGTCGCTCCCGTAAACCAGCGCGCGGTTTACGCGGCTGATTGTAGCGGTGGAGGCTCCTGTTTTTTGTGCTATGTCCAGATAGGTTTTTTTCTGCGTAAGCATCTTCGCAACCGCAAACCGCTGAGACAGGCTTACAAGCTCATTCACTGTACAGACATCCTGGAAAAAGCGATAACATTCGTCTCTGTTTTGAAGTGACAGGATTGCGTCACAAAAGTCATCCGCCTCAGGTGTCCTGATCGATTTTCCCATAATTGCCTCCGTTTCCCGCTCCATCTGTAATGTCAGACATCTGTCCCACATCCGGAAGAGCATAATAGGTGCGGCAGGTTTCGCTACTGCAGCGTTGTACTCCGTAAAAGTGCCGCTGTGGAAAAAAAGCTGCAATGTTTCCATGCAGCTTTTTTAAGTGCTTTTTGCTGTCTTCTGTCAGCCGGTTACAGCGGATGCAGACAGAGAGCCATCTGCATTCACAGAATATCCGACATTCACATAAACACCGGCATTCAATCCGGAGGATGCCGAGATCTCAGCCGCTCCGGTATAGATCGTATAGCTGTTCCCATCATCTCCCGTGATCGTGATGCTGTCACCCGAAGCACTGGTTATGACACCGGATACATACCCGCTGCCGCCGCCGGAAGATGTGCCGGTGGATGTTCCTCCCTGAGACTGATCAGAAGAAGCGGTGCTTCCCTGAGAAGAACCTGCAGGTGCTGACGAACTCAGGAGTGCCTTCGAGATATACCCGGTTCCGGAACCGGTCGATACAACGTACCAGTTATCGGTTTCTCCTACAACCGTGACCGCAGTACCGAGTCCAAGCGTCGCACTGACATCTGAGCTTGTGCTCGGCTGCGAACGAACATTTACGCCATCTGCTGTATACATCGTCACAGCAGAACCGTAGTTCGTCGCTGCCGCACTCTCACCGCTCGCGACTGCATCCTGAGTGGTATTGGCCGTACTCGGCTGCGTTGATCCGAGAAGGTCCTTCCTGATGTATCCGGTCTGTCCGTTTACACTGACCTGATACCATCCGTTTGTCTCGCCGGTAACAGTAACCGCATCGCCGGAATTAAATCCTCCGATGACATCTGTATCCGTTCCGGGGCCGGACCGGACATTCACCGTGTCAGACGCATACATGGTGGAATTGGAGCTGTAAGAAGCCAGAGACGAATTCTCCTGCGTAGAATTTGCATCGGTGGTATTCTGCGCTGCATTGGTCTCTCCTGTCGCGGTCGTCCCCGTTACCGTAGGCAGTGCGGTGACGTTCTTCAGTTCCTCATCCTTCAGAACCGTGAAGCTGTCAACAGAGTCTTCCACTGCCTTCAGCAGCGCATTGTTGTCTTCTGTCACGGTACCGGTTATCACATAAGCCTGATCCGGAGCAACAATTCCATATGTGACGGAATATGCCCACATCCTGGCTGCAGCATTGTACTTGACAACATAGCGGTATACATCTACCGTGTCGACTTTCTTTGACTCGAAGCTCTGAATCTCATAGGCATTCGCGTCTGAATACTGCTTGGTAAGCGCTGCATCCAGCTCTTCCTGTGTCTTCTGAATCGACAGCGTCTTCATCGCGGATTCCGTGCTCGCGTGAACAATATTGATCATCGCATCACTGCCGGAGGAAAAAACGCGCATCTCATCGGCGTCCTGGGTTACCTTCCAGGTATTATCCGGAAGCGTAATCTTCACAGTACCGTCCTTCGATGTGTATTCCACGGAGGTAATCAGCTTCGCTTCGCTCTCCGTCTCCTTTTCCTCAACCTTGACAACAGGAGCGCTGGTCTGTGCCTGCGTCTGCGCCTGTGTTTCACTTTCCTTTACTGTCTCCGGACTGGTTCCTCTCCCCTGTCCGCATCCTGCCAGTCCTGCTGCGACACCGGCAATGAGCAGAATCTGGATCCATCTTGTCTTTTTCATGCAAAGCCCTCCGGTCTAAACTGACTGTATCCAGCTGGTATCCTCGCTGAAATATCAGCCAACCATGCTTGCCTTAATATATCCCTGTACGCCATTGTAATCGACCTGAACCCATCCGTCAGCCGAACCAATCTGCGTAACCGTAGTTCCGGCATTCACAACGCCGACAACATTGCCTGTCTCAATCGCTTCCGCACGAATATTTGCGTCAGATGTGACAGTGACCTGAGGACCTGAAGCAGTGCTCGCCGGAGCACTGGTCTGCGGTGTCTCAGCCGGCTGCTCCTGTGCAGGGGCACTTTGATCCGGCTGCTCCGGAGCGGGAGCCGGCTCAGCTGTCTGAGGCTGAGCGGGGGCTGCTGTCTCGGAAGGCTGCGCCGCCATCGCTTCATCGTAGGTGTCAGACATATAATACTTCATGACAAAGCCCTTCAGATCAGTTGCTCCGGTCACGCTGTCTTCTGCCTTGTAGATCTCATACCAGTTTGCCGTCTCACCGATCACGGTAGCCTCTTCTCCTTTGTCAAGGCTCGACACAATATTGTCGCCCTCCGTTGTCGGGCTCATGCGGACATTAATATCCGCATTCGCAAACTTGCTTCCAATCTCTTCCTCCGCGAATTCATAAAGCTGATTCAGCTCTTCCTCTTCGCTCAGAGTAACCGGGCCAGACGTCTGCGTCTGCGGCTGTGTCTGCGGCTGTGTCTCAGGCTGCGTCTGTGGCTGTGTCTGCGGCTGCGTCTGTGGTTCGGTCTGCGGAGCCTCCGTCTGAATCACAATCGGAGCCTCTGTCACTGCAGGAACCGCTTCTGTCTGGACAATTGCACTCTCACTCTGCGAATCCGGGCGGGCCTGCCCGCATCCGGTCACAGCTGCCAGTACAAATGCCGCCGAAACCGCACTCATCATGATGGTTCTGGTGCCGTTTTTCATAGTTGTATCCCCCTTAGTCACTTATTTCCCTTAATCGTCAGCCCTGCCTGAAGCAGGGAAACATTCTTTCCGTACTTTACATACTTGTTTCTATAATACCAGTTAAGCCCTCAAAATACAAGAGGTTCCACTTCGTCCGGGATTGTCACCTGCCACTGAATTGTTGCGGGCTCGCTGCCGCTCGTGCTATACTGTTTCAGATATAAACGTCAATTATGGCAGCTTAGAGAAATCAGGAGAATGGGCTATGTCCGGAAAAACGAATCACAATGCGGGGAATCAGAACAAACAACAGGATGAACAGAAGGAGACGAGTCTGAAGGCAGAGATTCTGAGCTGGGTTGAGGTCATCGTAATCGCTGTTGTTCTTGCCCTTTTCATCGATAATTTTATCATCATCAACGCAACGGTTCCTTCCGGGTCCATGGAACAAACCATCATGACCGGAAGCCGTGTCCTGGGAACGCGGTTTTCTTACTGGTTCAAGGATCCCCAGCGTGGTGACATTGTAGTGTTCAAGTATCCCATCGATGAGGCAAAGGGAAAGAACACGAAGTATATCAAGCGGATTATCGGTCTGCCGGGTGAAACGGTAGAGATCAGGGAAGGTGCCGTTTATATTGACGGGGAAAAGCTGGAAGAAACCTATATCAACGGAACCTGGACGGAGAGGAATGACGGCTTTACGTTCGAAGTTCCGGAAGATCATTACCTGATGCTTGGTGACAACCGGAACAATTCTTCCGACGCCCGCTATTGGGCTGAGCTGGCAGTCAGGGACGGACTGGCGAAGGATCCCGGTGATGAGGATGCGCTTTCCTATCAGTATGTTGCCAGAAAGAAGATTCTCGGCAAAGCATACTTCTGCTACTGGCCGTTCAGTGATTTCGGTTCTTTGTACAGTTAAGGAGACCGGTGATGCCTGAAATCGAATTATCTGAGAAGGAAAAACGTACCCGCTACGTCCGGGCTGCGTACGCGGCGGATGGGCCCGGCGCTCTTTCCATGATTGCCCTTCTCAAGGAGAATGGAATCGACGCAATCCGGCAGGGTGGGACCAAGGATATCTATAAGATCGGCGGCGATGTGTTTGGGGAAGAAATCATGGTCGCTCCTGAGAATCTGCAAAGAGCGCAGGAGCTCCTGCAGCAGTTCACCGGTCCGGCTTCTGCTCCTGTCTCCGGGCCTGCTTCTGTAAAGAAAACGCTTCTGGCGCTTGCGGCGGCTCTGATCCTGTTCTTTGTACTCTTGTTTCTGAGGGGGAGGCTGATGACATGATTCCATCCATGCTTTTATATGTTCCCCGGACTGCCTGCCTGGCCATCGGTTATCTGTTCGGATGCTTTCTGACAGGGGCGATTGTGGTCAGAGTAAAGACCGGAAAGAGCGCCTCAGAATTCGGAACAGGCAATCACGGTATGGCAAATGTGACAGAAATATTCGGTTTGAAGCTGGGGCTGATCGTGCTCGCAGGAGATCTCATCAAAACAATTCTCGCCTGCAGTCTGTGCATGTTTTTATTTGGTTCCGATCTCCTGAAAGACCCATTTCTGAACATCGGAAGAATCAGCTGTCTGTGGGGCGGTCTCGGCGCGGTGATCGGGCATAACTGGCCCTTCTGGAGAAAGTTTTCGGGCGGAAAAGGGGTTGCCGTCACCTGTATGGCGATTGTTCTTTTCTCTCCCCCGTGGGGAATTCTTGCGGATGCAGCCGGTATGCTGGTGGTCCTTACAACCGGATATCTCCCGCTGGGAGCTGTCGTCATCACAATGGTGTACCCGGTCTTCTGCTTCCTTTTCGTCTCGATCGAATCCGGAATCCTCGCTTTGGTTCTGATGGTGATCATGTTTGTGCGTCACTGGAAAGGCCTTGTCCGTATGGTCCGGAAAGAGGAAGACCGATATGCGATGTACCTGAATCCAGCATGGAGAAGGGAAAGAGCCGCAAAACGCGCAGCTGAGCAGATGTCTTCGCCGGAGCAGGTTTCCGAATCTGAGCCGGCAGCCCGGCCGGAGCAGATGGATCAGCCAAACCAGGCAGATTCCTGAATGGAAGAATAAAACGAATGCTCAG
>CADBZI010000051.1 GCA_902799015.1 uncultured Lachnospiraceae bacterium
AGCAGTGTCTGCTCTCTACAAAAACAACCAGTAACATTGCTGTTACTGGTCGCAAAAATCTTTTGATTTTTCACTGTCCTCTTGACGGGTAGCAGTTCACCACCACTGGTGCGGCTGCCCCTTTCGTTTTTTTCACGCTGCCGGATTCTTTCCCTGTCCGGCAGTTGTTTTTGTACCGGCTGATTTTTCTTTTCTGATATGTTCATACTCGCGAAGCTTCCGCACTTCGCCGGCACTCAGGTCTTTCGGCACTGTAATCTGGATCACCACATACAGGTCTCCCCGCACACCGGAGATTGCGCTCTTCTTTCCCTTTCCTGCCAGACGAAACTTCCGTCCGCACTGGCATCCTGGCGGGATCTTCATCATCACGCTTCCGTCCGGCGTCGCAACCTTCACCTCACCGCCGAATACAGCTGTCGTAAACGGGATGAACAGGTCCTTCTGAAGATCCAGCTTTTCCGGCTCCCGATAGGTCCTCTGCCGGCTGTATGCACCTGTACCGGCGTTTGTAAAGCCTCCTGCTGAGGCATTCCCAAAGCCTCCGGCACCTGCCCCGGTATAAGAATACTGCGTCCCCTGATCGGAGGAGAACCGCATTCCATCCTCTCCCTGGAAAATTCCCCCGAACAGGTCCTTGAACATCTCCTGCATCCGGGGATCGTCCCCATCAAAATGAAATGTCTGATAGGAACCGTCTGTGCCCTGGGAGTACGCGCCGGTAAACGGGCTTTTCTGCCTGTAGGAGCCCGCCCTTTGATAGAATCCGCCGAAGGGGTCTCCACCTGCCTGACTGTGCGATGCAGAAGCGCCCTCTTCAAACGCGGCCATCCCAAACTGATCGTACAGCTTCTTCTTCTCCGGGTCACTCAGCACACTGTACGCCTCATTCACCTCTTTGAACTTTTTCTCCGCGTTCTTGTCTCCCTGGTTTCCGTCCGGATGATATTTCCGGGCTTTCTTCCGGTAGGCTTTCTTGATCTCTTTATCGGAAGCGCTTCTGTCTACGCCAAGCACCTCATAAAAGTCTCTCTTCCGGGCCATCCTGCTCACCTCTTTTCCCTGAAACCCCTTATCACTATTCTCTGTAACCCCTTATTTCCGACCAAAGGCCCGGGACATTTCCCGGGCCTTTCCTTCTTCCGGCAATGACATCACTCCGGTTCCCAAACCTGACCGCGCCTTAGAAATGCGCCTCTCTCATTGCCTTAGCTTCTGATCAATCTCAATCGCTGATCTGGACAAAATGTCTCTTGTCTTCCACCTGCTGCACCGGCTGCTTCGGCACGTCCAGTCTCAGGATCCCATCCTGGAAGGATGCCTTAATGTCATCCTCGTGAATGCCATCGCCGACGTAGAAGCTCCTGCTCTGGTTTCCGGTATAGCGCTCTCTGCGGATATACTTTCCTTCGGAATCCTTCTCATTCTCCTCGAGCTTCTTCTCCGCGGAAACGGTCAGATAGCCATCCTTCAACTCACAGGTGACATCTTCCTTCTTAAAGCCCGGAAGATCGATCACGACCTCGTAGCCCTTCTCGGTCTCCTTTACATCGGTTTTCATGATCTCACCGGCTCTGTGTCCATAGAGCTTTCTGTCCGCTCTGTCCGCGCCGCGTCTGGTTTCCGGCCAGAAGAAATCATCATTGAAAAAGCTGTCAAAAAGATTATCGTTAAAAATGCTCGGTACCATCATCACAAATCCTCCTTGTTGCCATCCGGCAATTCATCGTTTACAGATACTTGTTCTCGGGCTGCAGTCCGGGATCTTTCATCCTCACTTCTCGTCCCGCTGCTCTTCCTTCGTTCTGAATACGTTATATCACCGGTTGTTAGCACTGTCAATAGAAGAGTGCTAATATTTTCTGACATTTCACAGTTTCTTCATAATTAAGTCGCGCGGATCCTGGTGACTTCGATCACCGGAATCCGCGCGTCATGTTTTTTATCGGTGCACTGCAGCAATTACAGCGGAAACTGCACGCGCTCCAGGAACGCTCTCACAATCTCCGCATACGCTTCCTCGCCCAGCACATAGCGGGAGCAGGCGTGTTCCGCTCCCTCCACCTTGTGTACCTCCTTGTAGCCGGCCGTCGCCGCCGCAAGCTCATCACTGTTCTTTGGAGAAATCAAAGTATCAGAGGTCCCGTGAATCAGACACAGCGGCACCTGGTTCTCCTTCAATGCGTCCCTGGGGCAGGTCTGCTTCATGTTAAAATGATATTTCTTTTCCATGATCAGATTCACCGGATCCAGCAGGAAACCGACATGCCTGCTGCGATACAGTGTCCCAATCAGATCGTAGAGGCAGGTAAAGCCGCAGTCCGCCACGACAAATCGCACCTTCGGCTGGTATTTCAGAACACTCAATGAGGTTGCGGAACCCATGGATTCCCCATGAAGTCCAAGTTCGATCTCCTCCCCGTACCGCTCATAAGTATCCCGGATGACAGAAAGCAGATCCTGCGCTTCCAGGTTCCCGATCGAGCAGGGAACAGACTCGTTCTCCCCATGTCCCCGGCAGTCATACAGCACACAGTTGAAGCCCAGTCTGCGGTATACGCCGAGATACTTTACGCTGCCATAGCGGTTGGAGGTATACCCGTGTGTCAGGATGACAAACTTCCTGCTGCCCGGGTTGGCTTCGACATACTCGCAGTGCAGAATATATCCGTCCTTCCCGGCGACCGTATAATTGGTGCGCGGGATCTGATCATAATCTCCCCACAGCGCATGCTCTATCATCCACTTCTTTTCCTCTTCCAGAGAAAAAGTACGCGGAAATACGATGTTTTTCGCAAGATGTGCCGCGCCTGCGGAGACGGATACGCCGCCCACCGCGCTGCCTGCCAGCAGCATCTTCATGATTTTGCCTGACATCTGTTCTCTCCCGTTTTGTTTGAATCCCGTTTAGCTCGTTTCTGACGAAGCCGTATCCCCCGCCGCTTCTTCCGTTGTTTCTTCCGTTGCTTCTTCCGCCGCTTCGTCCATCACTTCGTCCATCGCGTCCTTCACTCGTTCCAGATCCTCCTCTTTCGCCTCGCCCCGGACCAGATCTGAGACAATCTGAATGAGGTCCTGAAAGGTATCGCGAAGAGCCGGCTGCAGCTGTTCCATCCTGGATTCTCCCAGATCCTGCGCATTTCCTCCCGAAGCCCCTCTCGAGTAGGCAGCAGCCCCCGGCCACTTGACATATTTGATGTAATGGTACTTTCCCGGCCAGCCGGAATAGCAGAAGCCCGTCCATGTGTAATATGCCTCACGCCGGTGCGGCCAGGCCGCCAGGCCGCCCTCGAAAACGGTGAAGCCGTTTGCGTCATGGGAAATGATAATCTGGCTGTGTCCCCATCCGTCGTCCGCGTGCAGGTACTGTGCGTCGCAGACACGCAGAACCGCCCCCGCGGGCGCCGCGCTCACATACGCCTTCAGATGCTCCGGTGTCAGCGTCAGTTCCTCATCCGGAAGATTGCGGAGCAGATTCTCTGAGTCCTGGAACAGATTCAGAAAGTTATGGCCCCAGATCTTCGCGTACACATTGTTTGCGTACGTCCAGCACTCATAGTGCTCGGAAGGAAAGTCCGAATTGCGCACCAGGACACCATTGATCTCATACAGATGTCCGATGTTGACCCATCTTCCGCCATCTCCGGAGCCATACAGCGGATCGTCCTCTTCTCTGGCCTCCTCAAGCGTTTCACCCTTCCGGACGACGACATCCTCCCCCGTCTCAACAAACAGTCCGGAGAGGTCCTCCTGCGAAGCCGGCGCCTCTTCTACAGGCAAAGCGCTGTCCTCCGCTGCCGCGGCGGATGGATTCGCTTCTTCTGCCGTGCCCGCATCCGGTACTATCTCATCCGCAGACACCTGATCTGTCACCGGGATCAGCAAGGATCCCACCGCCAGAATCACTGCCAGAGCCAGGCCCATGAGGGCAGACCCTTTTCTGCGTTTCCTCTGTTTCCCGGCCCCGCTCCTTGAGCGCTCTGCCTTCTTACGGATTGTTGTTTTCCCGTCTCCTGAGCGCTCCGCCTTCTTACGGTCTGCTTTCGCCCTGTCCTTTTTTACACTGTATCCGAAGGATCCCAGCTTCTCGCCCAAAGCATAATATTCTCCGTGAGAATATGTGACAAGACCCATCCTGCCAAGATCATACCGGCCTTTTTCATCCATCCCGGCCGGGTCCACATGCACACAGACCACCTCCGCCAGGAACAGATCATGGGATCCCAGCGCGAGCTTCTGCGTTACCCTGCATTCTATATTGACCGGGCTCTGCGCGATCAGAGGGACTGCCTGCATCTTCTCAGACGGAAGCGGGGTCAGCGCACACACGGCAAATTTGTCGTGCTCCTGTCCCGAACGCACGCCGCACCAGTCACACGCCTGTACCAGATCCTGCGTCACAAGATTGATCACAAATTCTCCGGTCTCCTCGATGATGTCATGGGAATACCGCTCCGGCCGCACGGATATGGAAACCATGGGCGGATTCGTACATACCGTTCCGGCCCAGGCTACGGTGATGATATTCGGTTTTTCTCCCGGCCGCGCGCAGCTTACCATAACCACGGGAAGCGGGTACAGCAGATTGCCCGCACGCCAGGTTTCCTTTGGAAACGAATCTCTATTCATGCATCACAGCTCCTGATCCCGGTTCAGTGCGTCCATGACTGCCGGAACGACCTGCTTCTTCCTCGAGACCACATGCTTCATGATTGCCTCGTTGTCCTTCACCTCCACGCCGAACGCACTCATCATGAGATCAGCAGCCAGCTTGCCGTAGCAAAGCATCCGCGTATCTTCCTCTATAATATTGGTCAGCATAAAGAAGGCCAGGTCCAGTCCTTTTTCTGTATACTTCTTTTCGAGATACGGTTTCATCTTCACCGCGATCTCATCCAGCTCCGCCTTGCTCAAGGAGGTAATCTGTCCGATGCCGATCACCAGTCCATTGTTGTCAAAAGTCTTGAAATCATTGTAGAAGATCTCTTCCGGTGTCTTGTCTCTCAGCGTAGAGCCGGCAGCGAACATCTCCTTCGCATACTCCTCCGGATCGATCTTCGCAATCTTCGCCAGCTCCTGCGCGGCATGCTTATCCAGCATGGTGCAGGTCGGAGAGCGGAAAACCAGAGTGTCGGATAAGATTGCGCTGCACAAAAGCCCCGCGATATTCTCCGGAATCTCAACCTTCTTCTCCCGGAACATCTGCCAGATAATGGTCGCTGTACAGCCGACGGGTTCATTTCGGAAGAAGACCGGGTTCACGGTCTCCAGAGAACCCAGGCGGTGATGATCAATGACCTCCAGGATCTCCGCGTCCTCCACATTGTCAACAGCCTGTGAAACTTCGTTGTGGTCCACAAGAATCAGATTTCTCTTCGGCACACCCATCAGGTTCCGGCGGGAGATTGTCCCGACATAGTGCCCGTTCTTATCGAGGATCGGGAAATCCCGATACCGCTTTTTCATCATGGACTCCCGGATCACTTCCGTGTACTCATTCAGCCCGAAGGTCATCAGATTCTCTGATGTCATGAAGAAATCAATCGGCATACACTGATTGATCAGCCTCGCCACCGAATAAGTATCCAGCTTTGTGACCAGAATAGTCGTGCCATGCTCCCTCGCCATGTGCTGAATCGTCTTCGAGACAACCGCGCCTAAGCAGACGATGATGCATCCGGCGCCGGCCAGAATCGCCATCAGTTGGGATTCATAGCGGTTTCCGAGAATCACACAATCCCCGGCATCGATATAATTCTCCATTACATCCGGATTCGCGGCGGCGATGATGACCTTTCCCCTGTCGAGCGTCGCAGTTTCATCTCCCACGATCATCTCTGCTTCCAGTGTCTTCAGGATATTCCGGTAGGGCGTCTTTGCGACAGAGACAATCGCAGAGTCATTTTCATCCATATAGGACTTCGCGATATCATTGGTCGTAATCAGTCCCTTCAGATTATTCGCCTCATCCGTGATCGCCAGTGTAAACACGTTATGGGACTGCATGAATTCCCATGCATCCTTTACGGATATCTTTCCGTCCACACCGGGGGTTCTGCGGATCTCCATATCCTTCACGCGGGTCCCGATATTCTCCAGATACCTTGGCTGCCGAAAATGAAACCGGTCCAGCACATACTGCGTTTCCGCCGATACGGATCCTGCCCGGCAGGGAACATAATTCTTATCTCCGTCCTCTCCCTGCGTCTGATTCTTCAGATAGGCATAGGAGATCGCGGAACAGATTGAGTCTGTATCCGGATTCTTGTGACCTACAATGCATACCGTTCGCTTTGACATGTTCATGCTCCTTCTGATGTCTTTGCTGTTCCAGACCGGAGTTTCTCCCAGCCATATCAATTACGTTAAAGTCGTCAAACGTCGATTACGCCCTCCATCGCAAGCGAGCATATCGCGCGTGCTTCAGCTTGCCTGGAGGTCAGGCTTTTGGCACTGTAATCATAGTATAACAGGAAAGAGCGGAAAAGTCGTGGAATATCACCGTCTCCCATGGTATGATAAAGGACATGAAGAATCCTGCGAGAATCCTGATCGGCACAGTATGCTGCCTGTCCCTCTTTTCGGCACAGGCTGTTTTTTGTGCGCCTGATACCCCCCTTGATACGGTTGCTGCAATCGATCTGCAGGTTCAGGAGGCTGTGTCGAAGGTCCGGGAGGAAGAAGAAGCCCAGAGGCAGCAGATGCATCAGTTTCATGAGATGATGGGCGCGCAGCAGGAGGCTCTGTCCGGTCAGGCTGACGGGCAGACGCTGGATGTTCCGTTCCCTGATATCCCGAAGCCGGCGGACGATTCAGAAGAATCAGGTGCGTCAGACGGCGGGGAAACGGAGACAGAAGCTCCAGAAGAGGTCAGCCCTGAGACAGCTCCCGCACCTTTGGAGGAAACGGAGACAGAGTTTCAGCCCGTCAAGATGGGCGCCTCTCTTCCCAATGTGTCTGAGGAAGCAGACCAGCCGCCGGAAGAAGCGGAAACAGAGAACCCAAAGACAGACGACTCTGTGATGGTATCCCGCCACGGTGCGTTTGATATTCCGAAGATCGATGATCTGAATGAAGCCAGAATCAATCTCTATGATTACCGCATGCTTCGCGAATATCCGCTCTCCCGCCTGCCGAAGGATCTCCATATTCTCTGGCGGCAGCTCAAAGAGCAGGTCAGTTCCTATGACGGGACCTGGTCTGTCTTTGTACGGAATATGAATACCGGTCAGGCTCTGGTGGTGAATGATTCTCCCATGCGGTCGGCGAGTGTCATGAAGCTCTTCATCATGGAAGCCGTGTATGAAGCATTTGACCGGGGAGACATTCCGCGCAATGAAGAGACCGTTACGCTTCTGCGGAACATGATCATCAATTCCTATAACGGCGCTTCCAATACCCTGCTTTCGCTTCTCGGGAACGGGGATATCGCAGCCGGGATCGAACAGGTCAATGAATTTATCCGCCTGCGGGGATTCTCGGAAGGAACCGTATGCTACAACGGCTTTGAAGATCCAGCCGCGGCGATCCATCCGGATTCTCCGAATGTCATCATGGCAAAGGACGTCGGGCTTCTGCTGAGCAGAGTTTACAACCGTGCCTTCCTCTCCAGAAGAGTCTGCAATGAGATTGAGCAGATGATGCTGGAGCAGGCGACCCGCTATAAGATCCCCCGGGGGCTTCCTGAGTGGGTGGAATGCGGGAACAAGTCCGGCGAGACCGATACCATCGCAAATGACGCAGCCGTCATCTACGGACCGACGACCGATTACATTCTTGTCGTTCTGTCCAATGACTGGAGCGATGAAAATACCGCCAATGAGCAGATAAGCGCTTTGTCTTCGCTGGTCTATCGCTTCTTTGAGAACAGCTGAGGGCCTGCCTTGAGGAAGGAGCTGCCATGAAGATCTGGGGAATCGAATGGAAAGACAATCACATGCTGCGCGACCACACCGTGACGGATCTGTCCGATGACACGAGAACGCACAAGGTCTTTCATGCCCTGGATGAGATCTGTTCTGCCTTCGATCTGCCGCATCCGCAGTGGCTGGACGCTACCGTGCGGGAATTCAAAAAGCATGCCCGCTGCCGCTTCACGCAGGATGCGTTCGTCGGAGAGGACATGCCCTTCGATTATCTGGAATTACGGGTACTGGAAGAGGATTGATCTTCCGTTCTCATACCCTGATCTCTTTTTCAGCTGCCGCTGCCATTACGATCCTGCACGGACCGCTGTCTTCAGCGCAACTTCCATCATCTCGCGGAATCCTTCGCGCACCTGCTTCGGATCCAGATGGTCTCCCGTAAAGACATGATCGGAGATCTGGAACATCGCCAATGCCTTCTTATGCAGCCGCATCGCCGTCAGATACAGACCGGCAGACTCCATCTCCACTGCAAGAATCCCAAGATCCCTCGCCTTCTCATTGATCTTCGCATCCGGATCCGGATAATAGAAATAGTCGGAAGAGAGTACGGAACCGACTGCTGTCTTGATCTTCATTTCATCCGCAATATCAGAAGCACACTTGAGCAGATCCCATGTCGCGCAGGGCGCCACATGTCCCGGCATCGCCAGGCAATCCGAATAGGCAGAGGTGCTGGATGCTGTCATCGCCAGAAGCAGATCACGGATCTTAATGTCATCACCGATACCGCCGGCGGAGCCGATTCGGATGATGGACTCCACACCGAAGAAGCTGTAAAGCTCTGTCGCATACAGCGTGATGGACGGAATTCCCATTCCGCTTCCCATAACGGATACTTCCTTGCCCTCAAACAGTCCGGTATATCCCAGCATGCCGCGTACATCATTGAACAGAACCGGATTCTCCAGGTAGGTTTCCGCCACGAATTTCGCGCGCAGCGGATCTCCCGGCATCAGGACACATTTCGCGATATGTGTGCCTTCCTTCAGCTGGATACACATAGATGGTGATGTCTGCATTATTTCAATTCCTCCTGTCATGTTATACTTTACTGCCTGAATCTGTTTTACGCCTCTGCTCCGAAAGCATCGGCTGTGAATCTCATTCTCTCAGGCTTCCCCGATTGCCTGCCTGAGCCCTTTTGAAAACTGATCTGCGCAGCTTGTCGGCTTGAATCCGCAGCGGTTGCCTTCCAGAATCCGGATCAGCTCTTCTGCCTTCTGTCCTTCTACAAGCTTCGAGATTGCTTTCAGGTTGCCGTCGCATCCGCCGTCAAAGCTGACATTGTGAACACGCTTCTCCTCATCCAGATCATAATGAATCATCCTGGCACATACGCCCTGCGGTCTGTAATCGTAATGCATTCCTTCCCTTCCTTTCCTTGTACATCGATAAACGGCTGAACTTATCGTTTCATCGTTATCGGCATATCCTTTCTGATCATAGCGGTTTCCCGCCAAATTGTCTATGTATCCGGAAAAATAAAAATCCGGAGCATCCATGATTGGATCTCCGGACTTAAAGTCCATGCCCAGGGGTGGAATCGAACCGCCGACATAAGGATTTTCAGTCCTCCGCTCTACCAACTGAGCTACCGGGGCATGTAGTTGCGGGGGAAGGATTTGAACCTACGACCTCCGGGTTATGAGCCCGACGAGCTTCCAGACTGCTCTACCCCGCGGTATTAAAAAAATGGGTGGTGGTGGATTCGAACCACCGAAGGCGTTGCCAGCAGATTTACAGTCTGTCCCCTTTGGCCACTCGGGAAACCACCCTTATTATATTGAAAGCCGATGATCGGACTCGAACCGATAACCTGCTGATTACAAATCAGCTGCTCTGCCAATTGAGCCACATCGGCGAGATACAATCTTCAACTTTGTGAAACGACCCAGATCGGACTCGAACCGACGGCCTCCGCCGTGACAGGGCGGCGCTCTAACCAACTGAGCCACTGGGCCAGATTATACCTTGAAAACCGCATACGAAAATTTACGATCCAATACAAGATCTTTCACCAAATCCTGCCTGACTACTAAACTCGAGCTTCGCTCGCTCTCGTTAAGGGTCATGCATGCGACGCACTAACCTCACGCTTCGTCTTCGACTCGCGTTCGCTAAGTGCTCCCGCTAAGGACAAGCCTGCGACCGATTAGTAACAGTCAGCTCCATACATTACTGCACTTCCACCTCTGTCCTATCTACCTCATTCTCTCTAAGGGGTCTTGGGAT
>CADBZI010000052.1 GCA_902799015.1 uncultured Lachnospiraceae bacterium
TCAGAGTTATGAATGTTTCAGGAGCGTCTTTGTTTGGCATTATTGTAGCCATGGTCGCCTACCTTCTGGGGATGCTGACGATCGGCTTCCTTGCCTCCAGAAAAAATGAAACGGTTGGTGATTTCTATCTGGGCGGCAGAAAACTGGGACCGTTTGTCACCGCCATGAGTGCCGAAGCTTCCGATATGAGCAGCTGGCTTCTGATGGGGCTTCCCGGACTTGCTTATTTGTCCGGTATCGCAGAGCCGGTCTGGACTGCTGTCGGACTCGCTGTCGGTACTTATATCAACTGGCTGATTGTTGCCAAAAGGCTGCGCCGTTACTCGCTCGCCGCAGACAATGCGATCACAATCCCGCAGTTTTTCTCCAACCGCTATCGTGACAGGACGAAGATTCTGACGCTTGTCTCAGCACTGATCATTGTCATTTTCTTTATCCCTTACACCGCATCGGGATTCGCGGCGATCGGTAAGCTGTTTGCTTCCCTGTTCGATGTGAATTATCATCTGGCGATGATTGTCGGTGCGATTGTTATTATCGGCTATACCATGTCCGGCGGATTTATCGCGGCGAGCTTCACAGATCTGATCCAGAGCATTATCATGACGATCGCGCTCGTGATTGTCCTGTTCTTCGGGGTCAACCAGGCAGGCGGATGGGATGCTGTCATGTCCAACGCCAGATCGCTTGCCGGCCATCTTTCTCTGACGATGAGCCATATTCCGGATGAAGCGAATCTGTTCGCCTCCGGCACGACAAGTCCTTACGGGTTCCTTACCATTGTATCCACGCTCGCGTGGGGACTTGGATATTTTGGAATGCCGCACATCCTTCTTCGCTTTATGGCGATCGAAGATGAAAACAAGCTGAAGCTGTCCCGCAGAATAGCCAGTATCTGGGTGGTGATTGCCATGGGAGTGGCGATTCTGATCGGACTGATCGGACTTGGAATGACAAAAGCCGGCGTGATCGAAGAGCTGACTTCTTCCGGCACTTCTGAAACTGTGATTATTCAGATTGCGCACCGTCTGAGCACTTTCGGCTTCTTTCCGGCTCTCATTGCCGGACTGATCCTTTCCGGGATCATGGCTTCCACCATGTCTACGGCGGACTCCCAGCTCCTGGCGGCGTCCAGTTCCGTATCGCAGGATATCTTCGTAACCTTCTTCCATGTGAGGCTGAGTGAGAAAAAGCTGATGCGCGTCGCGCGTGCCTCTCTGCTGGCCATCGCAGTGATCGCAGTTTTCCTCGCCTGGAATCCGGACAGCTCCGTTTTCCGGATTGTTTCCTTCGCATGGGCAGGGTTCGGAGCGGCATTTGGCCCGCTGGTTCTGTTCTCCCTCTTCTGGAGAAGAACAAACCGGTATGGTGCTCTGGCGGGAATGATCACAGGCGGCGCGATGATCTTCATCTGGAAGTTTGTTGTCCGCCCGATGGGAGGCATCCTTGATATTTATGAGCTCCTCCCGGCATTTCTGATCTCCGCGCTTATGATTGTGATCGTTTCCCTGATCACTCCGGCGCCGGAAAAAGAGATCACGGATGTATTTGACAAAGTAGCCGGAAGGTAACGGTTCGGATCACGTATGTGCACCAACCGCACAGGTGGGTATTTGCAGTAAAAAAACCGCATGGTTGACAGGGATTTCGACTTTCCCTCAACCATGCGGTTTTCTCAAATATCGGAGTGGTGAGATTCGAACTCACGGCTTCTTGACCCCCAGTCAAGCGCCCTGACCATGCTGGGCCACACCCCGCTGAAAACAGATTATAACAGGTTCATGGATCAAATTCAACCCTTCCGGAATCTGATCCATGTTTTCTGATTTTTATGCGTTTGTTACCATTTCCGGATATTGGATACGGGCTCGCTCGTCAGATCAACCCCAAGCCGGTGGAATACATGACGGTCCACTTCTGTCAGCATAACGGACGTATGCACCTGGCATCCCTTCAGCTTCGGGATCTGCTCCAGACTCTCACGGGCCTTCAGATCGGAACGCGCTGCAAGAGCAAGCGCAATCAGAACCTCATCCGTATGCAGCCTGGGGTTCTTGCCGTGCAAGAATCTCACCTTCAGATCCTGAATCGGAACAATCTCTTCCGGAGAAATCAGCTTTACGCCGTGATCTACGCCGGCAAGATGTTTCAGGACATTCAGAAGAAGTGCCGCGCTTGCGCCAAGGAAATCTGTTGTCTTGGAGGTGATGATCGTGCCGTCCGGCAGTTCGATTGCCGCAGCCGCAACACCGGTCTCCTCCGCCCTTTTCTTCGCGGCAACGGTTACTTTTCTGTCATCCGTCGTGATCTTTGCCTGCTTCATCAACAGGCGGATCTTATAAACCTCTTCTTCGCTTGCCTCATCATTGACGACCTTACAGACCGTGGAATAATATCTCCGGATAATCTCCTGGCAAGCCGCCTGGCACACTGCCTCGTCATCGGAGATACACATGCCGGCCATATTCACGCCCATGTCTGTGGGGGACTTATAGATGCTCTCTCCGTAGATTCCCTCAAACATGGAGGCAAGCACCGGGAAGATCTCGATGTCACGGTTGTAGTTGACCGTGGTCTCTCCGTAAGCTTCCAGATGGAACGGGTCAATCATATTGACATCGTTGAGGTCTGCCGTGGCGGCTTCATAGGCCAGGTTCACAGGATGCTTCAGCGGGATATTCCAGATCGGGAAAGTCTCAAACTTCGCATAGCCCGCCTTGATTCCCCGTTTGTTGTCGTGATACAGCTGCGACAGACAGGTTGCCATCTTCCCCGATCCGGGGCCGGGCGCCGTGACCACGACCAGAGGTTTGGTTGTCTCGATATAATCATTCCGGCCAAACCCTTCCTCAGAAAGGATATGTTCCACATTTGACGGATATCCCTCAATGATATAATGAAGATAGACGTGGAACCCTTTCTTCTCGAGTTTTTCCCGGAACGTGATTGCTGCATTCTGCCCGGTGTAATGCGTGATGACAACAGAGCTTACATACAGTCCTCTGTCCTCGAATTTGGATGCCAGACGAAGCACATCTTCATCATAGGGAATCCCGATATCGCCGCGCATCTTGTTTTTGACGATATCTTCCGCGCTGATGACGATCACCAGCTCGGAAAGATCTCTCAGCTGCAGCAGCATCTGAAGCTTGCTGTCCGGCGCAAAGCCGGGAAGCACCCTGGATGCGTGCAGATCGTCAAACAGCTTTCCCCCGAATTCCAGATACAGCTTGTCTCCGAACTTTCCGATCCTCTCCCTGATGTGTTCAGACTGAATCTTCAGATATTTGTCATTATCGAACCCGATTTTCATTCTCTTCTGTCCTTCTATCCTCTTGCTATTCTCCGTGACCGTTTCTCTTCGTGACCGTATCCTGTAAAGCCAGGTTCCCTCAGCCCCAGAGCCTTGCCGGATATACACCGTCCTGCGTAAGCTTTCGGAAGCTTTCTTTTACAGCCGGAACATCCTCATGATAGGTAACACCGAACCACCTGTCACTGGTAGGAAGTACCTGCACATCCGCTTCCTGTTTTTTCAGAAGGCCGTCTACGATCGTGGGAAGCAGGTATTCCGCAGTCAGCTCCTTCCCGGTTCCCAGATTCTCCCGCAGAAAATCGGAAAAGCCGCTCTGGAGCAGGTCTAAAAACTCCGGCAGAAATCCCCACATATTCATGGAAACGAGGGAGGAGGAATCCAGCTGTTCCCAGGCACCGTCAGGTGTCGGGACCACAGCACGTCCCTCAATCCGGGTGATATCCCTCGTTTCCCGGATACCTGTCAGACTTCCCGCATCATTGACACTGCAAATCCCGCGTGTTACGCCGCCATGCGCGGAAAGCGTGTTCTCCAGGATAAAACCGGACATTCCGATCCTGTGAAGATGCGGACGGCAGGGTTTTTGCGCTTCGTCCACCAGCCAGTCATGCAGATTGGCAAATGCCTTCTGTCCGTAATAATCATCCGCATTGATGACACAGAACGGCTCATGTACGACTTTTCTGCAGGCAAGAATGGCCTGACCGGTTCCCCACGGTTTCTTTCGCATCGGCGGGCAGGAATAACCGGACGGAAGATCTTCCTTTTCCTGAAAAACGTAAGCCGTATCGACGTATTTTTCAATTCTGCTTCCGATTACTTCCCTGAAGTCCTGTTCCAGGTCTTTCCGGATTACAAAAACAACCCGGTCGAAGCCGGAACGCACAGCATCGTAAATTGAATAGTCCATAATGATCTCACCGGACGGGCCGAAACTTGTCAGCTGCTTGATCCCCTGTCCGAATCTGCTCCCAATCCCGGCTGCCATGATCACAAGGCTGGTAGATGTTTTTTGCTCTGTCATAGATACCTCCACAGTTCCACTGCAGGAATGATCTTTTCTATTTGTCCGAAACCAGTTTACTACATCCGAAACAGGAAGAAAAGTAAAACCAACCCCTGAAATTCTATGACCATTCCTCCTTGACTTATGATATAGTATGTTTATACATTCAGTGCCTTCTTTTCAAAAGGTGCTGCGAACAGGCAAGAAGATACTTCGCCGAAGGGAGAACTGAGATTATGAAAACTGTATCACGCAAACACATTTGGCTCCTGATCCCTGTTCTGGTCTTCACCGCTTTCCTCGCGCTGATGGCGCCATCTCGTGCATTTGCCGGTAACGTCCGGCTCAGCCATACGAAGGTGAATCTGTATCGAAAAGGCGGACAGAAGACGGTTCAGCTGGTTCTTTATGACGATGACACACCGGTTCCGGCGATCTGGAAGTCATCCCGGAAAAGAGTCGCTTCCGTTTCAGCGAACGGTTTTGTTAAGGCAAAGCGCAACGGTACTACGAAGATCACCGCTACGTACGGCGGCGTCAAGTATACCTGTAAGATCAAAGTCCGTTCCAAGTCCGCAACCTACAAAAGATGCATTAAGGCATACAAGAAATTCCTGATGAATCCTTATGTAACCTATACGGAAAAAGGAAACAGGGGACAGGCTGACAATTTCTACTCTCTCGATCTGGATGGAAACGGAATTCCGGAATTGCTGGTGAATGTTGTCACCGCGAACGGGAACCGGTATCATGTCCTTTACCATTACACCGACAATCAGATCACGATTGGCCAGGAGCTTGGCGTCTGCGGGGACTTCATCTGGTATCCGAGTGCCAGAGTGATGAATTACACACAGTACGAATCCGGCCAGACCTTGTATTTCTGGTCACGCGATAACGGCATCACATTGAATTCCATGGCCATTATCCGTCACAGAAAAGGGAAGAATACCTACTATGTCACAGACGGATCCATCGGAACTTACGGGATCCAGATCGACGCGCTTGATTTCAGGAATTATGTTGACCACGACATTCTGGGTTATTCCGCGTCGAAGTCCATTGTGCTTCATGTGAACACACCTTACAATCGCTCGAGATATCTGAAGTAAGAACAGTTTCCGCAGCATTTTGGCATTTTCATAAAAGATAAAAGCAGGCAGGAGTTTTTCTCCTGCCTGTCGTTTTTCCAGCGGATCAATAGATTCTTTTTTTGATCAGGTCCGGGGTGATCATGGTCACCGGCAGGTCCTGGTTGTCAACCGTGAGGGACGAAATGGATTCGTACGCGCTGAACTGCTCCTCTTCCGAGTAATTCTTTTTACTGACCGCTGCGCTGGTCTCAAGCTCTAAGATCAGCCGGCTCAATGCCGGTCCGTACAAGGGATTGCATTCGGTATCCACAGCGATTTGATGGCTGAGCGTATACTCGAGTCCCTCTCTTGCGGAGTCAAAGGAGAGAATCAGAATCTCGCCCTCGGAAAGGTTGAAGCCAGCCTTCCTCCCGCTCTCTTCGATGGCCTCGATCGCACCGTAAGCCATATTGTCATTCTCGCAGTAAAAGACCTGAATCTCATCACCGAATTCCTTCAGCGCTGTTTCAGCAACTTCCTTTCCTTTCGCCTGGACAAAATCACCGCAGCTGCTTCTGAGCAGATTCCATCCGTTTTCCTTTGCGGCATCAAACAGCGCCTGCGACCTTCCGATCTGCGCGGAGGAATCAATTGTCCCCTGTATATGCACAATATTAACGCGCTTCTTCCAGCCGGACTGCTTCAGGTATTCTTTCAGCCACATGCAGGCTCTGTCTCCCTCCAGACGGAAGTCAGATCCAAACCAGGCGGTGTAGAGATCCTCGTCATCCGCCCGTACCTCCCTGTCCACCACGATGACAGGGATTCCGGCTTCTTTTGCTTCTTTCAGAGAAGAGGTCCAGCCGGTTTCAACGATGGGATCAAGAATGATGTAGTCCACGCCCTGATCGATGAATTCGCGGATCGCCTTGATCTGGTTCTCCTGCTTCTGCTGTGCGTTGTCAAAGATCAGATTATATCCATTTCCGATGCTGAAGGTATCCTCCATGGAAGCACTGCTTGCAAGCCTCCAGTCGGATTCCGCACCGATCTGGGAGAATCCGATCGTCAGCTGTTTTCCGCGCCATACAACGGCTCCTGCACCATTGATGAAGTATTCCGCCTCCCCGGCGGTTTCTTCCTGGCCTGAGGCGCTGCTCTCACCCGCTCCGCTACCCTGCTCCGTGGAGCCTGCTGTCTGCTCCCCGGGCGGGCCGGATTGTTTCCCGCATCCACATAATCCTGCCAGGACCAGTCCTGACAGGATCAGAAGATGCACAATTGTTCTTTTTTGCATTATTTGCCGCGCTTACGGACAGCGGCGAAGATACTCTGAATGACGATGAAGACAAACAGCAGGATCGCGGTCAGAATATTCGGCCATGAGCTGGCCAGCTTTCCGTTGGTTTTTACGATGGAAGAAATGGTTCCGTTGATCAAGACACCGAAGAAGGTACCGAATACATTTCCGACACCGCCGGTCAGAAGCGTTCCGCCGATGACCGCTGAGGAGATCGCATCCATCTCCAGTCCGGTTGCCTGGGAAACAGAACCCGCCATCGTGTTCAGGCAATAGCAGATCCCGCCGATTGAAGTCAGAACCGAGCAAAGCACGTGAACCCGCATCTTGATCGACTTGACATTCAGACCCATCATGGCTGCGGATGTCGCATTTCCGCCGACCGCGTACAGGGAACGGCCGAACCTTGTGTAACGAAGCATCAGGAAGATCAGGACAAGCACGAGCAATGCGATCACAACCGTGATACGGATGTAGGGCTGCATGATCATTCCCTTCTTGTTGGCATAGCCGCCAAACGGAATGATAATCTTCATGTTCGCAAGATCGTAGAAGGTCTTGCTGATGGCCTCCGTAATGGAAACCTGCTCTGTACTGATCACGGCAGTCATACCTCTGCAGAAGAACATGCCTGCCATCGAAACAATGAACGGCTGGATCTGCAGATATCCGATCAAAAAGCCCTGCAGGCATCCGAATGCGACGCCAACCACAAGAACCAGCAGCATCATGGGCACTGCGCCGATGCCGCTTCTCATGCCTACCGCAAGCATCATGCAATCCAGAGCAACCAGTGCGCCGACCGAAATATCAATGCCTGCAGTCAGCATAACAAGGGTAAGGCCGCAGGATACGCAGATCAGACCGGCATTCGTGATCAGAATGTTCAAAAATGTCTGCAGATGCGTGAAGCCTTTGTAGCCGTATGCGATGCATCCGCCGGCGTACAGCACAACAAACAGGCCGATGGTGATCAGAAGGAGGATTGTATTGCTGTTAATACCGCCTTTTTTCTCTTTCATTTTCCTTCCCCTCCTCTCAAGCTGCCTTGATGGCTTTTCTCTTCTTCATGTACGCCTTGACAGGCTCGGACTGGATCGAAACAATCAGAATAACGATGATCGCCTTAAACACAGGAGCCTGAGTCGTAGAAACGCCAAGCGCATAAAGAGTTGTGGTGATCGCCTGAATCGTGTAGGCGCCGATGATGGAGCCGGCCAGATTAAACCGTCCGCCGCCGAGGCTGTTGCCGCCGAGCGCAACCGCGAGGATCGCGTCCATTTCCAGATAAAGGCCGATATTGTTGGAGTCAGCGGAGGTGATTCTGGAGGAATTCACGATACCGGCAATTCCGGCGAACATGCCGCACAGCACATAGGTCAGGAAGATGATCTTCGTGGAATTCAGGCCGGAGATGCGGCTCGCGCGCCGGTTGATGCCGACGGACTGAATATACATCCCCAATGCGGTTCTGCGCAGCACCAAGGACATGACCAGGACACAGAGTGCCGTGATGAGAATCGGCGTCGGAATCGGACCAAGGAAGCCTCCGAAGAAGGCATAGGAACTGTTTCTGACGTAGACAATCAGGTCATTGCACAGAAGAAGGCCGATGGCACGGGCCGCGGAATACAGAATCAGCGTCGCGACCATGGGCTGGATCTGGAAGACCGCAACCAGTGTGCCGTTAAACGCTCCGCACAGAACACCGATCAGGATGCCGCCGAGAATACCGACAAACAGCGGAACCGCAAGATCGGTTGTCGAAGAGACGCCATATCCCGCAAGAAGCATGCAGCAGAAGCTCGCGCACAGGCTCATCACGGAACCGACGGAAATATCGGTACCCGCGGAGGAGGATACGACCAGCGTCATGCCGATGGCAAGAATCGCCGCCTCACTGCCGCGGTTCAGAATATCTATGATACGTCCATACAGAACCATTCCATTGCTGGTGGTATTCTGAAGTGTAATCATGAAGAAGGAAAATGGATTGTTCCCGGAGGCAATATCGAAGATGATATTAACCGCCATGACCAGAATCAGGGATATGATCGGCAGAAGCAGGTTGGAACTGCTCAGCCGGCTAAACACGGATTTCTTTTTCATGCTTCCTGCTCACCTCCCGCAATCGCTTTCATGACATTTTCCTGAGTCAGATCATGATCCAGCTCTCCGACCTTCTCTCCATCTCTCATAATGGCCATACGGCTGCAGGTTCTGAGCATTTCCGAGATCTCGGAGGAGATAAAGAGAATACTCTTTCCCTCGCCTGCCAGCTTCAGAATCAGCTTCTGAATCTCCGCCTTGGTTCCGACGTCGATGCCTCTGGTCGGTTCGTCCAGAATCAGGAAATCCGGATTCGTTGCCAGCCAGCGGCCAAGAATGACCTTCTGCTGGTTTCCGCCGGACAGCTGTTTGATCAGCGTCTCTCTGGTCGGGGTCTTGACCTGCAGGGTGCGGATCATCTCATCCGCGATTTCTTCCTGCTTCGCTCTTGAAAGAAGCTTGAACATGCCCTTTCTTGCCTGCAGCGCAAGGATGATGTTCTCCCTTACGGACAGGTCGGCGATGATTCCTTCCGCTTTCCGGTCATCCGGAAGCATCCCCATGCCAAGGTTCATCGCATCGATCGGCTGGTTGATCTTAACCTCTTTCCCGTCTACCTCAAGCGTTCCGGTATTGGCCTTATCCGCTCCGTAGATGGAACGGGCGAGCTCTGATCTTCCGGAGCCGAGGAGTCCGGCAATGCCGACAACCTCACCCTTATGGATATCCAGGTCGAAGGGTTTGACCGTTCCGGAATGGCTCAGGCCTTTCGCGCTGATCTCGACCGGCGCGTTCCTGACATCGATGCTCTCCTTCTGAATCTCCTCCAGGTCATTCAGGTCCTTGCCCATCATCGCCGCAACGAGCTTTACACGCGGAAGATCCGCGATCGGATATTCCCCGACAAAATGCCCGTCACGCAGAACCGTGATCCGGTCACATACTGCATATACCTGCTCCAGGAAATGCGTTACGAATATGATGCCGACACCCTGGTCACGCAGCCTTCTCATCAGTACGAACAGCTTTTCGACTTCTTCATCATCCAGAGAAGAGGTCGGCTCGTCGAGGATCAGTACCTTACAATCCATATCAACAGCTCTCGCGATTGCAACCATCTGCTGGATCGCAAGAGAATAGTTTTCAAGATTCTGTGTTACATCGACGGAAATCCCAAGCTCATCCATGATCTTCTGAGATCTTTTGTTATAGGACTTCCGGTCAATGGTATGAAATTTCGTCATCGGCTCTCTGCCGATAAACAGGTTCTCCGCCTTCGGGCAGAGATTCACTTCCTGATATACGGTTGAAATGCCCACATTCTGGGCCTCTCTGGTAGAATGATTCTTGACGGGACCATTAACGCCTTCAATATGAATCTCACCGGCTTCAAAATCATTGATGCCGGTAAGGCACTTGATCAGTGTGGACTTTCCTGCCCCGTTCTCGCCCATCAGTGCGTGGATCTCGCCCCGTCTCAGTGTAAAATCAACGTCCTCCAGGGCTTTCACACCGGGAAATGTCATTGAAATGCCACGGGCGGTCAATACAACATTTTCTTCCATACGTCCGCTCCTTTCCCTCTCTGTTTCCTAAAAGGAGGGGCCCCCGTGAATGGGGGCCCCTGAAGTTTTCAATCCGTCATTCCGGTTTTGTCAGGGTTCCCGGAAGAGAATTAATACTGAGCCTCGATGACCTCGTCCGTTACAACCGTAACTTCCTGCGCCTCGCCGTCGATCTCGAAGTCAACCGCTGCATCCTCAAGGCCATACCAATGCTCGACCATGAAGACTTCCTTATCCGGCTCTTCGCCATTCTGCAGCTGCTTGATAACTTCCTCAACAAACGGAGCTGCCAGCGGGTTGCACTCGAAGTCAGCAGTGATCTTCTCAGCCTTGACATCTTCCAGACCAGCTGTGCAGGCGTCGAAGGAGATCAGGACGACATCGCCGTTCGGGCCATAGGAGACACCGGCGTTGTCCATAGCAGTCATAGCACCGAATGCTTCGTTATCATTCTGGCAGACAACAACGTTGAACTTTCCTTCATAGGATTTGCAGTAG
>CADBZI010000053.1 GCA_902799015.1 uncultured Lachnospiraceae bacterium
CGTTACCTCGTCATTCCACTCCTTGGATTATCAGTTCACAGAACTGATTTAGTTCAGCGCTGTGCGCCGCCTTTTCAGCGGCGAACAAGTCGCACGCATGTATATGAAGTCTGAATTCTCAAAGATATTCTCGATCTCCCGGGAGGCCAGCAGGTCTTTGATATTCTGCGTGATGCCCGTCGGGATACCGCCCCACTTACGGAACCTCTTCCAGATCTCCACTGAGTAGGCTGCCGTCTGCTCCTCCTTCAGAAGAAGGTGAAACTCATCGACGTAATAGCGGGTGGATTTATGAGCAAAGCGGTTTAGTGTAACCCGGTTCCACACCTGGTCCTGAACGATCAGCATACCCAGCTTCTTCAGCTGTTTGCCCAGATCCTTGATGTCAAAGCAGACAATCCGGTTGTCCAGTTCCACGTTTGTCCTGTGGTTGAACACCTTCAGTGATCCGTTGACGTAGATCTCAAGCGCCGTCGCGATCCGCTGCGCCTGCACCTCCGTCTGTGCCCGAAGCGTCGCGTACAGATCTCCCAGGACCGGCATGTTCTCCGGTATCGGATTCTCAAAATACTTCTGGTACACGATCGGCAGACACCGGTCGATTACGGACTTCTCCTCCGCCTCGATCCCGTTCCGGCTTCCCATGATAAGTTCGCAAAGGGACAGGATGAAATCGGATTTGAAGCCCAGCGGGTTGTCGTCATCCGAGTAGTCCAGGTTGATGTCCATCGGGTTGATATAGTCATGGCTCGTCGGCGCGATATGGATCACCTGCCCGCCCAGCGCATGGACCAGAGGATAATATTCACCCTCCGGGTCGCAGATGATCACGTCATCCTTCGTGACAAAGAAGACATTGCAGATCTCACGCTTGGCGGAGAAGGATTTACCGGAACCCGGCGTACCCAGGATCAGGCCGTTGGGGTTCTTCAGCTTCTTCCGGTCCACCATGATCATGTTGTTGGAAAGGGCATTGAGCCCGTAATAAAGCGACTCGCCTTCCATGAACAGCTCCTGCGTCGTAAACGGCACAAAGATTGCCGTGGAAGTCGTGGTCAGCGCCCGCTTGATCGGTACCTGGTTGAAGCCGAGCGGCACGCTGCTCATGAGCCCCGGCTCCTGCTGATAGTCCAGCCTGCGGAGCACACAGTTGTATTTCTGGGCGATGCCGGAGGTCTGGAAGATCACATTGTCCAGCTCCTGCCTGCTTTTCGCCGTGTTCAGGAACAGGACCGTGACCAGGAACATCCTCTCGTTCCTCGACTGCAGGTCCTCCAGCAGGCGCTTGGCCTCGTTGCCGTAGGTCATCAGATCCGACGGGATGATATCCATGTCGTACCCGGACCGCACCGCCTTCTTCTGTTCCTCGATCTTCATCCGGTTGATGTCCGTCACTTTGCTCTTTACCAGTTTGATTGCCTTCATCTGGTCGATCGACTGGACGTGCAGGTTGACGACCAGGTTCTTATCCATGTCCAGGAACTCCGCCAGCATCTTGTCGGTCAGTTCCGGTGCCAGGATCTGCAGGTAACTCACTGCCCCCAGCGTCTCACCCATCCTGAAGTACCGGCCTTGTTTGAACTCAAAGCTCGTCGGGGCTATAAAGTCCTTCGTGGTAAGCCCGGTCTTTAAGAGCTGGTCATAGCTGAAAGAGAAAGGTACCGCCTGTTCCGGATTGAAGGTCTCGTACAGGATCTGCAGCCTCTCCACGCCGTTTAACGGATATGCCCGCACGCCCAGCACCTTGAAGTTGTTCAGGATGTCCGCCTCGATCCGCTCCAACTTCGGCCTGGCCTCCAGGATATTGTCGGCCTCAATGGCGAATGTAATATACTTCGTCCGCATCAGGCCGTTGTTTCCTTTGGAGAGCTGGTCCTTCAGCATCTGGGCATATTCCATACGGACATCATCGAAATCGTCGTCCTGCGGTTCGATCCGGATCACCTTCTCGAATTCCGTCAGGTTGGTTTTGTGGTTGATAAAGGACAGCTGAAAATAAATCGTGCTGTCAAAATAGTTCAGGAAATCGCACCAGTTCTCAAAGATGGCGCTCTTATCCTCGTTCTGTGCCAGCTGATAGTTGATGTCATAAAAGCGGATGGTTTTGGAGTACAGCTTATCCTGCACCCTGCAGATTCCGTCCCTTCCCATCTCGCGGTAGGGAATGGATTTCTGCGCGGAGATCCGTTTCTCCTTTGCCCTCCGTTTGGATGCAGACGTCTGTTTTCCGGATTTCTTTCTGGCATTCTTCCGATCCCCTTTGCCTGCCGGCTTTCCTGTCGGCGGAGATGCGGGGGCGGATCTCACATCCGTTTCCGGAACGTAGCCTCCGCGGCCTTTCTTCACGAGCTTTGCCTCCCTCTTAGCCCGTTTCCTGGCTTCCTTTTCCTCCCACTTGAACATCTTTGCATCCTGTTTTGCCTGGATCCTGGCCTGTCTTGCCGCCTCCTTTTCGGCTGCCGCCCGGCGTTTTTCCTCCATGACCATCTGTTTTCTGCGGATCTCTTCCGCCTGTTTTGCCAGCTTTTTCTGCTGTTTCTTTTCTCTGCGGGTCAGCGGACGTTCATATGCATCCGGCATATCATAATCCGCATAGTAATCATCCCTGTCTCGCACGGTTTCTCCCTCCTCTCTGCGCTGCCGCGTAGATGCCGGCCTGGCCATTTCTCCGCTCCAGATCAGCGCTGCTTGCCGTTTCCGTCCTGAAACCCTTTCGCTCATTCATATTTCTTCCGAGGTTCTTCCCGCCGGATGCGGCCTTCTTTTTCCGACTGCCGGACATTTTCTTTTTCCTCCGTTTCTTTCCGGAAGCGGCTGTCTGCGGTTTTGCTTCCGGCTTCTCGTATAAGTTTTCCGTTTCATACAAACGCAGATGCGGCCGACGGAATTTCACGGTGATCATGTTCATCAGAACCTTCTCCAGGGGCATCCCGTCCCGTTCATACATGGCGAACAGGAATGCCGGCACCATCAGGACCACCATTCCCATCACTGCGTTGCTGTTCCCGATCAGGTTCCTGGTCAGGAAATAGAACGGGAGGCCGACGGCCGCGGCTGCGGCGAAGCAGATGATCTGCCGCTTCGTCAGGTTGAATGCCACCTTGTTTTTTACTTTGGTCAAGTCCTTCGGGACGCTGACATATGCCATTCTGCTTCCCCCCTTTAGTGTGCATTGAATATCTGTTTACTCAGGCTTCCCGTCTTGAAGAGCGTGTAGCAGAGCAGGACCGTATAGGCTGCTATGCCGAACAGTGCCGCATGCATGTTGGCGGAGATCCGGATCGAAGCGACCAGGACGCCGTAAATGCCGACGCACACCATCATCAGGAATGCCTGGAATGCCAGGGCGAAAAGCCCCCGCAAATAATTCGTACCGATCTGTCCCCATTCCCGGTTGGTCATGGTCGCGAACGGTATGGGTGAAACCGAAGTGTACAAATAGATCTCTATCATTCGTCCGTAACAGGCGATCGTGATCACCACGGACATGATCTTCATTCCGAAGCTGACGAGCAGGGTCTCCAGGGCCAGCACCACCAGTTCCCCGACCTCCATATCCTCCATCGCCGTCTCCATAGCGGAAAGCAGCTCCGTCACATCAATGGCGGCATCCTGCGTAATGACACCGGCTGCGGAATTCACCACATGCTGGCCCACATCGAACACCGCCATCGTAATATTGAACGTATTGCTCACCAGGTAGACTGCGATCATCATTTTGAAAAAGTACTTGAAGAACATCCATGTATCGATGTCATGCATGTTGTTCTTTTCCGTCAGCATGGAGATCAGTTCATAACACAGAACGAAGGTGATGATCATGCCTGCGATCGGCAGGATGACTGTACTCGACAGGTTCTGTATCATGCTGAAGATGCTGCCGTTCCATCCCTGCGGGGTCTGCCCAACCTGCGTCGCGATCTCGCCCGTTTTCTCATTCACATCGGTGAACATGGTCTGCAGGTTGGACGTCACCATGGTTGTCAGAAGAGTCCGCATCCATTCTTCGATCGCTTCGAATATCGCATCGAACATGGATTATTCTCTCCTTTCCGCTTAGCCGAACAGTCCGGACAGCTGAGGCACCAGCTGGGTACCGATCAGGATCACACCGCCGCCGGCCATCAGCTGCTTGATTCCCTGACTCTTCGCGCCGGGATTGTCATTGCCGTAACCTTCAAGAAGGTTAATGACGCCCCAGACACCAAGGCCTGCGCCGATGGCAGTGACAAGGGTCTGGAGGATCGTAATTGCGCTTCCAAAAAATGCCATACTTACCTTAACCTTTCTGCATTTCGCAAAACAAAAGGAGCTTCCGTTCTTGATTCCGGAAAGCTCCTGCCAATTGGTTCCATATGAAGTTGTCGTACCTGCTGCCGGGGGAGAACCCCTGACAGGCTGTGTGTATTTCATTATTCCGCTGCCTCCTGTTGTCATGATCATGATGTCTGTGCGGCATATGTCGCATCTTCTGTGCTTTCACCTTCCTGTCCATCCTCTGCAGCTGCGGGAAGCGGATCCGTCTCCGGCTGCTCCGTAAGATCTGCCGCGTCCATCTCGATCACATCAAATACCTCATCCCGGCTCATCTTCAGTTCGCATCGGAGATAACTTTCCACATCAAAGGCATTGGAATCATTGTAGTCGGAAAGTTCCTTGTAGCGCTTGTGCCGGGTGATATCATATTTGTCAGAGAAGAACGGCCGCACGCCCCGCAGCTGCAGGATGCACTTCGTGCCGTCCATAACAGCCAGCTCATCGCGGCTCATCAGTTCCTTCCCGGTTTTCTGATAGTTCAGACCGTAGGAACGGCCCTGGCCTCTGGTATCGGATGTGTTGTAAAGATCAATCGTTTCCTTACCCAGGGTCTCGGAGATCTCCTTTAAGGTACTGCCCTCTTTGCCTCCCAGAAAAAGGAGGGTATCGCAGTTGCCGATGATGGTCTCGGCTGCATCCTTATAGATTGTCTTCAGCTGGCTCTGAGACTGAAGGATGATTGAGGCGGATATCTCACGGCTTCGGATCGTCGCGATCAGCTTGTCGAACTTCGGGATCTGCCCGATGTTGGCAAACTCATCCAGGAGCAGGCGCACGTGATAGGGCAGCCTGCCGTTATAAACATCATCCGCTTTGTCGCAGAGCAGGTTGAACAGCTGAGTATACATGATAGCTACAACGAAATTGAACGTATCGTCGGTGTCGGAGATGATAACAAACATTGCTGTCCTGCGATCCCCCAGCTTATCCAGTTCCATCTCGTCATAGCTCATGATCTCCCGCAGTTCCACGATATCAAAGGGTGCCAGTCTGGCCCCGCAGGAAATCAGGATTGACTTCGCCGTCTTGCCGGCAGCAAGCTTATATTTCTTGTACTGGCGGACCGCGAAGTGTTCCGGATCCTCGGCTTCCAGGTCCTCAAACAACAGATCCACCGCATTCTGGAATTCCTCGTCATCCTCCCTGGCTTCGGAGGCATTCAGAAACTCCAGCAAGGTGGAGAAATTCTGTTCCTCCTCCGGCGCTTCGTAGTAGATAAATCCAATCAGCGCACAGTAGAGCAGTCTCTCTGCCTTCACCCAGAAATCTTCGGAGGATTTTTCCCCGTCACCCTTGGTGTTGGCAATGATCGTGTTAACCAGCTTCAGGATGTCCTTCTCCGTCCGGATATAGTGAAACGGATTGTAATGCATCGACTTGGCAAAATTGATGGTATTCAGCACTTTCAACTGGTATCCAGCCTTCACCAGCATTTTCCCGCACTCGACCACGATCGTGCCTTTCGGATCCGTGACCACATAGGACACCTTCTCAGGCATCTGCATCAGATTCGGCTTCACGTAGTACCGGGTCTTACCGGAACCGGAGCCGCCGATCACGATGACGTTCTTGTTTCTGGCGTATTTCCAATTCTTCGGACGGCTGTTCATGGTCAGGAATTCCGTCTGCGTCAGGATCACGTTGTTCTCGAAAACGGGATCCACGAAAGGGGCGATGTCTTTTTCATTCCCCCATCTGGCGGAGCCGTATTCCTCGCCCTGCCGGTATTTCTTCGCGTTCTTCCGCCGGTACCAGATCACGCCCTTGAATGCCGCCGCACCGATCACACCTATCATCAGGTCCCACCAGTGAAAGCTGGGAAGCGGATCCTTAAACGGAAGCCCGAAATACAGGAACACATTCATCAGCTTCTTCACCATAGAGTCCCCGGTACAGTGCCGGTACAGCCAGGCTTCCTTTTCGACCAGATAAAAAACGATGAAGTAAGGGATATTCGTAATCAGAACCTTCCTCACGTTCACCGTCTGCAGCTTCTCTTTCACCATCCCGCTGATCTTCGTCAGCATACCGGAAAGAGAGTTCTTCTGTTTTCTTTTGCTGCCGGACCTTCCGGATCGCAGAGCCTTTTTGCCTTGGATTTTCTTCCCGAAAGGATCTGCCCGGCCCGGCGGTCTTGCCTTTCTTTTCAGTTCTTTCTTCATCGCTCCTGTCCTCTGTCTTTCTGTTTGACCTTCTCCCTCTCGCGGTGCTTCGCGGAACGCTGGATTGCTTTCTGCAGACGCTTGCGGATCGAAACCTTCCGGCTTTTCTTCAGCGTCACGCCCGTGTATTCCTTGAAAGCTGCCGTCATCACATCCACATCCTTTGCCCGGAAGAACACCAGGTATTTGGGCGGATCCACCGACTTGTCCTTTTTCAGGCTGTAATCGATGCTGTATTTCCGTGCCACCTTCTCGAAGGACCTGATGTTCTTATCCGTGATCTCGATGTTGGAAAGCTGGCTGCCCTCCTTCATCATGGAATTCAGGCTTTTCTTTCCGGGATGAAATTCATTTTCCTTCGCCTTCTCGGCTGCTGCCCGCTCGGCTCTCTTTTCCTCCCGCTTTTCGGTCCGGGTCATCCGCCGGCGCTCCTCCACATGCCGGACATATCTGGCAAGTGCATCCTTCAGAATACCGGCCGAGATCTTTCCGCCGGAGATCACAAGTGCCATCGTCTTCTCATCGACTTCTTCCTGCATACCTTCTCACCTCGCTTTCGCCGCATCATAAAGCTGCTGTTCAAGGACGGGAAGGATTCCCTTTTCCTTCAGGAACAGATACAAAAACCGCCGGCCTTTCTGCGTCCACTCTGTCTGGTACTTGACCAGAAGGCTTCCGTCTGCCTGCGGTACTTCAAAACATTTGCTTGCCGTATATCCCTGATCCTGATACTGCGCGTACAGCACCCACTGTTCCCGGACCTTGTACTGGATCCCCAGATCCGCCAGGAGATGATTGAACCGGACTGTGCTCATCCCGTAATCCTTGGCGATCTGCGTCGTGAGAACCAGTGCCTTCGAATGCAGGATTTTGTCCAGGTAATCTGCCTTCGGCTTGATCTCTGCCAGCAGCCGTTCCTGCCGCTTTGCCTCTGTTGTCAGCAGGAAGCATCGGGTCTGCAGGTCTTTGATCTGCCGGTTCGCAATCTGAAGAGCCCTTGCCATCACCTTCTCCGGTGTATTCCAGGCTTTTTCCAGCTCCAGGAAATACTGCCGGTACATCATCCCCTTCTTTGTCCGCTGGATCATGCAGATATGCTTCGCCATATCGGTGCTGATCAGGTAATCCACTTCCATCTGGCCCGTCCGGGAGCCGTCGCATTTCTGATACACCTTATCGTAATCGGTTCCTTCGCAGAATCCGTATTCGCACATCCGCGGAAACCACTGCCGGAAGAGGGTTCCGATCTCCAGAGCCTTATGCAGATCTCTGGCGGACACTACCGGACGTTCATCCGTAAACTGCACACGGACGGCTTCTTCCATGACCTCTGTAGTCATCTCTTTGTTTCTCCTTTCCCAGCGCCTTAATCCGTCCCGTACATATCGTGGTTGACAAGCGCCGTGTAATAGCTGCCGATGGTCATCGGCGCATTGTAAAGTGCGGCCAGCAGGTACTGCTTGATGTTCCGCACCTTCGTCGTGTTCTCCGCAAAGCAGTTCAGGACATACCGGATATGCTCGCCATCCAGCTTCATGAATCTGGATTTCACGATCTGCGACGGTTTTTCTTCCCCTCCGATCCGGATAAATGGCCGCCTGCTGCTGCAGACCTCCGTCATCAGCTCCTGTATTTCATCGATCATGTCTTTGCGGTAAGGAAATTCCTGCCGCAGATTCTGCAGACTCAGCTGCTGTTCAAAGTAATCACGGTATGCGTAATATTCTTCGATCTTATCCTTCGCATCTTCTTCCTCTGGGATGTCCTCCTCCGGATAAGATGGGATAAGATCAGTCTCACTCATCTCAGTATCATTTATCTCAGTCTTATTCCCCTCAGTATCATTACATGATCCTTTTGACACCTCTTGCCGTGTCATTTCGACACCACCAGACGTGTCATTTCGACACCTCTGGACGTGTCCTTTTAACACCTCCGGCTGTGTCGTTTCGACACCTCTTAACGTGTCCGGATCACTGTCGTCTTCAGGGCCGGGATTTCCCCGCACCTTCATGTCCGGCACAATGCATTTATGCACGTAGATCTTATCGGGCTTCCCGAGTCCCTGATGGATCCGGGTGATCAGCCCGATACCGTTCCGCTCATCCAGTTCCGCCAGAAGCTGCCCGGCTTTCTTATTCCCGCATGTCAGCGCATCCATGATGTTCTGACGCGGATAATAGATGAAAACTTTACCGTCCTCATCGATCCAGTTGTTTTTTATGGACAGCTGCATCCGGTCAAGCAGGATTCCGTAGAGCAGTTTTGCATCTGTGGAAAGATGGTCAAACGCTTCCGCCGTAAACAGAATCTTGGGAACCCGGTAGAAGGTGTAGCTTTCCGCCTCCTGTCCGTAATGAAAGGGAAATGCATAAGCGTTCTCTCCCTTCATGTCATCACCCCGCATGCAGACGCAGGAATGCTCCCCGAATCCTGCGCTGGAGCAGGTATTGCCGGCGATTCTGCAGGAAGCTTCCAGCCGCGTGTCTTTGAAAACACTTCCCGCTCGATCTTCGCAATGCAGTATCCGATGCAGGGCCCCTGCTTTCCGTAAGCACAGGTTCTGCAGTCCAGAACCGAGACGCCGTTTTCATCAACTTCCTTCTTCGGTTTTTCCGGAAGCGGAAGCAGATACCAGCATTCCTTCCTGCTGCAGCCCCTGACGCGGCCCGCCCAGTAATAGCAGTACCGGCAGTCTCTTGGTTTATCCTCTTCATAGTGTCTTCCCGGAAGCTTAGCGATCGTCAGCTGCACCGGTTTGTCCGCTCTTTTCTTCGTCTCCTTTGTCTCCATCCTGTTCCTCCCGTTTCTGTCGATACAGATCCATTTCATCATCCATCCTTGAACTCACTACAAGGCAGGAATACATGGCGATCAGATAAAACGAAACGCCAACGGCCGCCGCAATGATCACAGCCATCTTTACCCGCCCCCTTTGTCTTCCTCACCGGGCGCACCCGGCGGGGCAAGCCGGCGCCAGTAGTCATCCTCCGGATGTTTCTTTTCATACCAGAGCACACACCGCACCAGCATCGCCACCATACACATCACGATCCCCGTAAAGATCCCAACCACAAACTGTCCCATACCAAACCCTCGCTTTCTTTTTCGTTTTCAGTGCTTAACGGCACATGAAAGCAGCGAAATCATTTCCGTAAAAGATCCGGTCAGTCCGAACCTTTCTGAAAAACACTTCGCTGCTTGATATCTGCTGTTAAGTTGTTCTTTTGGTTTCCCAAGCCTGTCCTCCCGTCCCGTTCCTGTTCCGATTCTTTCGCAACGTTTCCTCGGCGGCGGCACGCGTA
>CADBZI010000054.1 GCA_902799015.1 uncultured Lachnospiraceae bacterium
AATTTGATCGACTACACGCAGTCTCTGCGTGACGCGCTCAAACAATATCTTCCGGACATCTGTGTGGAATACCTGCATGGAAGAATGAAGAGCAGCGAGAAGCAGACGGTGATGGACAACTTCGCAGCGAACCGGATCCAGGTTCTTGTCTCCACGACCGTGGTGGAGGTAGGCGTCAATGTCCCGAACGCGACCGTGATGATGGTAGAGAATGCGGAGCGATTCGGCCTTGCCCAGCTGCATCAGCTGCGCGGCAGAGTCGGGAGGGGAAAGGATCAGTCCTACTGTATCTTCATCAGCCCGATGCAAAGCGAGGAGAGCAAACAGCGGCTGAACATCCTGGCCGCCTCCAATGACGGATTTGAGATTGCCAGAAAGGACCTGGAGCTGAGAGGACCGGGGGAATTGTTCGGCGTCAGGCAGAGCGGCGAGCTTGGCTTCGTTCTGGCGGACATCTATGCGGATGCCGGGGTGATGCGTCAGGCTGCAGATGCCGCCCGGAAGCTTCTGGAAGAGGATCCGCTTCTGCAGGATGCTTCCCATGCAGAGATTGCCAGAGAGCTGAGACAGCTGCAGAAGACAGAGGAAAGTCACAGCGTATTGTAACATATGCTGTGTATTAACATGTATAAGCGTGTTTTTGGCCTTTAAGACTTGAAAAGCCTGTATGAATGGAGTATGATCCACAAAGAGTGAAAGCAAATCTTTTGACAGGTGTATTTCAGGAGGAGGTTTTTACTGATGAAGGAAGTCAAGAAAGCGGTTGCCGCTAAGAAGGAAGAAGCAAAGGCTGAGGCAGCCGTGAAGGCTGTGAAGGCGGTAAAGAAAGCTGCGACGACTGCGAAGAAGGTTGAAAAGGAAGTAAAGGCTGCCGAGAAGAAGGCGGCATCTACTGCGAAGAAGGCGGAGAAGGTTGTCAAGGCAGCAAAGGCTGTTTCGGCGGCGAAGAAGGCGGAGAGCGTTGTGAAGGAAGTCAAGGCTGCGGAGAAGAAGGCCGAGACCGCTGCAAAGCAGGCAGAGAAGGAAGTCAAGGCGGAAGTAAAGCAGGTTGAGAAGGAAGTCAAGACGGAAGTGAAGAAGGCGGAGGAAGTGAAGAAAGCTCCGGCCAAAAAGGCGGAAGCGGAAAAGAAAGCTCCGGCGAAGAAAGCCGCGGCGAAGAAGGCTCCGGCAAAGAAAGCAGCTGCAGCGGAGAAGGTCTCCCTTCAGTACCTTGGCAAGGACATCAAGATTGATGATATCAAAGAGGCTGTGAAGAAGATCTGGACCGGCGAGCTGAAGAAGAAGGCTTCTGATCTGGAGAGCATCGATCTGTACCTGAAGCCGGAAGACAACGCGGCTTACTATGTACTCAACGGTTCCTTTACAGGAAAGGTTGATCTTTGATTGATCGATCCGCTTCATCCGGTATCTGACCGGTTTTGAAGACAAGGATATCATCCGATTCCATTCGGAATGGGTAACCCCCCGGCATTTGCCGGGGGGTTTTTACTCCATGGAAAAAATACATATTCTGTTTGACAAGGCAGCCGGCACGGTGTAAGATACTCTCATCTGAAACATATCATTTCACAATTGCATATCATAATTTGTGTAACATTTCAATATTCACACCTTTCAGTTTCTTCTGTTTCTGATTCCTTTGACCGGTCTTTTCTGTGATCGCATTTTCCGCGTTTTTCTAAGAACAACTATGAAAAAAAGAAGAATCCGCGCTGCCGTCTTTTGCTGCGCATTTCTGATGTTTCTGTTTCTGATGGATTATCCGTATCTTTCCAGACTCTATAATGACGCAATCTCCGGGCGTGTAGCCGCTTCCCTGGAAAAGAGGGAGGAGAATGGGATCTGCCGCAGGCGTCTGATTCAGGCCCGGGCTTTTAACCGCAGTCTGGCTCAAGAGGAGACGTTTCCGAATGCGTCTCAGACACAGGGTGGAAAAAAAGACTGGATGAAGTCTGCGCGCGTGCTGTGCCTGGAGGAATCCGATCTGGCAGGCTGGATCCGGATTCCATCCCTGGAGCTGCTGCTTCCGCTCGTGATCGGGACGGGGGACAAAGCCCTTGAGCAGGGAGCAGGAATCCTGGAGGGGAGCAGCCTTCCGGTAGGGGGAAAGAGCACGCATACCTGTATCTCCGCCCACAGGGGACTTCCGGACCGCACGCTGTTCACGAATCTGGACATGCTCAAAAACAAAGACCGCATCGAGGTGCATACGCTGGGAAAAAGTCTGTTCTATGAGGTCTTCGGACAGGAAACCGTTCTTCCGTCCGACACCCGTTCGCTTGCAATTCTTCCCGGACAGGATCTGCTCACCCTGATCACCTGCACACCGTACGGGATCAATTCCCATCGTCTGTATGTACATGCGAAACGCTGCTCTGACAGTCCTGCGCCGGATTCTGCGGAAAGAGCGTCCTTCTTCCAGAGCCTGCCCGGCAGACTCATCAGCCCTGTCTTCTGGAAGCTGTGGTGGTGGATTCCGGCCACCTGTATGTTCATTCTGCTTTTGATCCTGGTGGTTAGAAGATCCTTCAGGTGATAAGGGCCGGTAGGCCTTTTATCATAAGGCAGGCACCCTGCCTCACATCTCTTAAGACCGCAAGGTCGCACCTTTCAACCAGACCGCAAGGTCTCATATCTATTGGACAGGCCCAAAGGCCCACATCTTTTACAGGAGGTTTTCTATGCGAAAAAACAGATTCTGCACCTTTACACTCATTGCATCGCTGGTCATAGCGGCGCTTCCGGCAACCCTGGCTGCGGCAGGCACAGGAGGGGGAACGTCCTCCCTGCCGGTTCAGCAGGACATGACCCTTACCATCACCCCGTCCGGTTCGGAAGACTACAACCCGAAAGGATCCTCTTTCACAGCCTACCGGGTCATGTCCTTTACACAGAATGCCGAGAGCGGAAACTGGGTCTGGGCGGTAACGAACGGCTTCACTTATCCCGGGACGGGGACATTTGACGCGGATGCGCTTGGCGCTTACCCGGCGTCGAAGCTTCAGGATCTGGCTCAGAAGCTGTCGCTTCAGGTCACAGACAGCATGCAGGACAAGCTGGCGGAAACACAGATTACGGACGGCTCCGTGAGCTGGACGACCGACAAGGCGGGAATCTATCTGGTCTGCGAGACAAAAACGGCAGCGGGCAATTTTCCGTCGAAACCCTTCCTGGTTGCGCTGCCCTATACGGATGACACCAACGACAGCAGCTGGCAGTACAGCCTGACGGCACGCCCCAAGGGCTCGAAGGTAGAACTGCAAAAAGTCATCCAGGATGCGAAAGGCTCCTACCTGAACACCGCGGGGTATGACGGGAGCAAGGATACAGTGGCCAGCGGGGATGAGGTTTCGTACAGAATCAGCACCCGGATCCCCAATTATACAGAGGTTTATTTTGAAAACGGGAAGAATCCGACCTTCCGCCTCACGGATACCATGGCGAAGGGACTGACGTTGATGCCGGCTTCCATCCGGCTTGTGTCCGGAGAAAAGACTCTGACAAAGGACACCGATTACACGCAGACCATCGATACCGATCAGAACGGGATTACGACCCTGGTCATCGCGCTTAAGAGCAGCTATCTGTCGGTGGAAGACAATCAGAACAAGGAGATCGTTCTGTACTGCAACGCAACGGTCAATGACCATGTGAGTCTTGCCGACGACGGCAATGACAACGTGGTAAAGCTGGATTACAGCTATGATCCGACAGATCCCATGAAGACGGAAGAAATAGAGAAAAAAGCAACCGTCTATAGCTTCGGTATCGAGGTGGAGAAGTTTGACGGGGATTCGGACAGCGCACAGAAGGTGAAGCTGTCAGGCGCTCAGTTCGAGCTTTACAAGGAGACCACAAAGGGGTGCAGCGCGGCGCAGGCACTCAGCCAGGAACCGTACCGCACGGTGCAGGAGACAGGCGCGAACGGTATTGCTGACTTTAAGGGACTTGACGCAGGCACCTATTACCTGAAAGAGGTCAAAGCGCCGCATGGCTACAGCCTCCTGATGAATCCGATCAAGGTAGAGATTATCCCTTCCTCCATTTCCGCTGCAAACGAAGAGGCTGAAGTGATCGACTCCGGTGCATTTACGGTAAAAGTCAATGGCACTTTGGTGCCGGCAGAAGGAGCGGATGGCATCACCCGCATTCTGGATGCCGCGAACCGGGAAGGAACGGTCGTTGTGGCGGCAGCCAACCACAAAGGATTCAGCCTTCCGATGACGGGAGGTGCCGGTATCGCCGTGATCCTGCTGATCTCGCTGTCGGGACTTGCAGTCATCACCTGTGTGTATCTGCGCGGCGGCAGAGGGAAAGACACAGGCGCAAACGGTCATTTGGCGTAACGAGAAAGGCTGGGTATGCGATGGATAGAACGGATGGAGCAAGAAGCTGCTCGATTACCGTTCATCTGAACCAGACAGCAAAGGCCTCGGGCGCAGGCGTTGTCCTCGAGGCCTGCCTGGTCGGCTCGGTGAACAGATCGGATGGCAGCATTGTGCTGAACTGGGATCTCGGGGAACTGAACAGTACAAGAGAATCAGTCTCTACGGAGCAGGTGACAAAGAAGCTGTCAGGGATGCTGTTTCAGGAAGGCCTTGGCAAGACGAAGAATTCCGAAGCCGGAGCCGGTTATGAAGTGAAACGGGAAAGAACCGTGACAGGGCAGGACGGAACCGGAGTCTTCCAGGATCTGGATGAGGGGGCATGGCTGATCCATGCCGTGGACAGTACCTCTTACGGGCGGATCGAAGATATTCTGACAGCCGTGCCATGCTTTGTTCCGCAAGACGGAAGCTGGATGGGACCGGTCTATGACACGCAGGTCTGGCCGAAAGCGATGATCACTTCTACAAGCCCGGAGGAAGTACCGGAAACCATTCCTGCTCAGGAGAAGACGGAGCCGGTGCGTGAAAGCCCGGCACAGAAAGAGACGAAAACAAAAGATCCCGGGCCAAAGACATTTGAAACAGAACACGAAAGAGAAGAAAAACCCGAAAAACCAGTCCGGACGACAGCGGAAGCCGGAAAAAGTCCTGCTGCACCTTCTGTGCGGACCCTGGATGATACGCCATTGTCCGCTCTGATCTGCATGTTTCTCACCTGCGCGCTTTTCATCGGGATCGTCATGACCAGGATCGGCAAACGATACCAAAAGCCGGGCAGACGGCTGATGCTCCTTGCAGCCGCATCCGGCCTGCTTCTTTCGGCCGGATGCGTGACCCTGATCCGGGCAGAGGAAGCAGCGGGAACGGATGAGATCTCACAGATGCTGGAGGGGGAGCGGAAGATTGTCTTTGTCAATGAAGCGTCGAAGGTGCCATGCCTGACCGTATCCAAGGAGGTGCTGAGCGCGGAAAACGGCAGCAGGGCTCCGGCAGGCGACAGATTTACCTTCCGTCTGTATGTAAACCATGAACGGGCTTCCGGACTGCGGTACCGCGTGTTCAATGAGGAGGGGGTAGAGCTGGCTGCCTTGAGCGCAGAAGCGCCGGATGACCTTGTTCCCCTTTCCGGTGCAGCGGGGGATCCGGTTCCTTTGAAGTGCAAAAGAGATGGCTCCTTCACTTTGCAGGGGGGACAGTACGCACTTTTTGAGGACGTCACGCCGGGCGATCTGTGGGAGGTGACAGAGCTTTCCTCGGAGCACTATGAAAGATTGGAGCCTATGTCCTCGGGAACGCTCAGCGGGACCATCACAAAAGACGGCAACAGCGCAAGGTTTGTAAACCGGTATGATCCGGGGGAGGATCCGGGGTATACGGAAGGAACTCTGGAGATCAAAAAGCATATCTTATGGCCGGAGGGGATCGCACTTCCTTCCCGGGGCTCCTTCCTCGTCAGAGTTCTCGTGGACGGCGCGCCATGGAAGCAGGCGCAGGTTGAGCTGTCAGACCTTTCCGGCTCTTCCTCTGTAAGGCGGGTTCTGACGGATGACAATGGGATCTTTCCGATCCCGGGAGATACAAAAGCTGTGCTGAAATCGATTCCTCTGGGCGCGGACCTTTTTGTGGAGGAGATTGACGAACCGGAGGACGCATTTGTCCCGTCCGGAAGCATTTCCTGGAAGGGCGCCTCCGGGCCGCACGTCAAGGTTGCTTTCACAAACCGGCTTGCGGATTTTATGGTTGAGAAGACCGTCCATCCCGCATCCGATCAGGGCAGGTTTTTGTTCTGCCTTGTGGATGGATCCGATCATCCGAGGAGCCATGTTCCGTATTACATCGCGAAAGCGGATGGAACCCTGGATAATGCTGCGCCGTTCTATACCGACGCAGAGGGGCATTTTACCCTGAGCGGGGCGGAGCGTGCTGTCTTTACCGGACTGAGGGAAGGGGAGCGATATGGCGTCCGGGAGGAGCGCATCCTCGGATACCGACAGACAATTCCGGCAAGTCCCGCGGGGTACAGCGGGCAGCAGGTGAACCAGGGCGTACCTTCTCTGCAGTTTGAAAATGAAAAGACAACGATCAGGATGTCCCTTCCTTCTGCCGGCGGCAGAGGGCTTGCATACATATTGGTTCTGGCCGCGGCCGGGATGAGTGCATGCCTGATCGTGTTGAGGAAAGAAGGAAAAGGCCAGGAGAGGAAAGGAGGATCATACAGGTGAGAGGAAGGAAGATGGCCAGACCGGGAAAGGCTGCCGCTGCGTATCTGCTGACAGGTTTGCTGTGCCTTGGTGCTCTGCTGCCCGGAGCAGGGGCGGAGACGGAGCAGGAAGCCTGGCTGCAGGAGAATGTCACAGACAATTCTGCTGTGCAGGAGACAGGGGAAACTGCCGGGGAGCGTGCGGAGGAAGCTTCTCCGGAGTGTGCACAGGAGACGCAGTCTATGGAGGAAGCTGCCTGGACTGACCTTGTGCCCGCGCAGCAGGAGACAGAGGTCAGTGCGGATACAGAACAGGGATTTGACGAGATCCTGGCAGGACCGGTCGAGCTGAATGATTCCTGGGATGCGCTGATTACAGATCCGGAGGGCTGCGTGGAGCAGACGGAAGTGGAAAAGAGCGCAGAAACAGGTGCTCCTTTGGAATCAGATCCCGGTCAATATGAGGGATCCATGACATTTCAGGAGCTGGCCGCCCTTCCCAGGGAGGAAGCCGGTGCGGCGACCTGGCTTTCCGAACGGGAGGCTCCAGCAACAGGAAAGAAGGGGATGCTGAAAATGGCTGGCCGCGGCGCGGGGGAGCTTTGGACCTGCGTTGATTACTACGTGGGAGAAGAGGATCTGCATCATGTAAGTGAGCGCAAAGATTTTTCACTGAAATATCAGATTGAATTTCACGCATCGACAGATCTCGGGATCGGAAATGTCACGATCAGGGTCCCGGAAGCGCTCCTGACAGACAGAGCAGGAGAGCGCATCACACCGTCTCAGATCGGTGTCCCGGAAGGAAGCCCGGAGGCGCCTGTGCCAAGTCTGAACAGTCCGTTCAACTGGTACCTGGATGAGGCGGAGAACACGCTTGTCTTTTTCAATTATCGAGCGATTCCTGCAGGATGCAATTGTGCTTTTCAGGTTCTGTATCATCCTGTCAGGATTGCGGATCTGAAGGACGGATCGGACTGGTCCATTCTCCCCAAGATCAGTGTTACCCTGCAGGACGGTACCACGCAGACAAAGGATATGGATGTGCTGACCGGGAACATAGACTCTTTTGCCACGCTCTCTGGGTCATCGGCAGATGCGTATTCTGACGGGTCGATCGGCTGTCTGCCTGCTCTTTACACACCAGATCAGGTGAAGCGGATTCTGGGCGGAACTCTTCCGGCACAGTTTTCCGGGGAGGACGGAGCGTGGCTGTTTGTTGTCTGGCAGATTGACGCCCAGGGGGAGTTCAATCAGCCCTGGAGTCTGAAAACAGATGCCGTTCTCTTAGCGCAGGGCACTGCCGGCGATGACGCGCTTTGTGTTGTCGGCAGTATCACCAGGGTTACGGGCAGTGTGGAGGGAGCAGACCAGGAGGGCATCGTGAAGCGCTACCTTGCCGCTCAGGGCAGCAATACCATCACAGAGCTTACCTCACAGGATCTTGCTCCGTACGTCAGCCAGGGAACATTTCGCCTGAAGACAACCGCTGTGACGGCCGTTCGCAGGCAGGCGCTTCGGGAAAACGGATCTGTTCTCAGACTGGAGACTTCCAGTGTGCTTGAGCCTGCGGACGGACTGGATGAGGTGAGCCGGAGCGAGGCTGCCGCATCCTGGACCTTTGTGGATTACAGATGGAAATACAAGGGAGACGATGTCGGGATCTTTGCCACGACAGGACAGCGGGGAGCAGACGGCTCGGTATCTTATACCGGCAAAAACAGCTTTCTGAGCGGATGGGTCAACGAATACCGCCTGCTGCGTGAATCCGGGCTTGATGCCGGCTCCGTTCCCATGCGCATTCATTCAGAGTGCCGGGGATATTCTCATACGCATGAACTCCAGGGTCCCGCAGCAGGCAGCTATTTGCCCGGCACCTGCTATGAGGTTACGACTGCAGACGATGTGGTGTACCTTGCTGCTCTGAGCGCAGGATCAGATGCCGGCATGCAGATGCTCGGTCCGCAGGATTACTATTATTCCGGTATCAGCGTTACGGTAAAAGACAGGGGAATCGACATTTTTGAGGATCGCATCTGCGCCCCGATGAGCGAGGCGGCGTGCGCCGGTGCGGACCGGTCGGCGAAGATTTGGGTGATGTATGAAGACTCCTCCGACTGGGAACTGGCAGCCCAATGCCCCTGGAACAGTTCCGGAAAGATCACCTATGCCTTCTCCAGGGATCAGCTGAGCAGGAAGATCTGGCGGGTGAAGGTGGTGCACCGCGCGGTGGATTATGATTCTTCCTGCACCATCGATACCACACTGTGCATCCGCCATGACAGCCCTGTGTGCAATGCGCTCCTGTCCGGAAGCGAAGAGGACGATCTTACCGTTCTGAAGACAGAGCATCTTGGATCTGTTCTGGCCAGAAGCATCAGCGGATCATCCCAGACCTGGTTCCATGATTCCGGCAGCAGCCATTATGAGAACGCGGAGCCGGGCCTGAGCGGCCTGACGATGTCGCTGTACGGAATCTATTCCATGCGCGACTCCAGCTTCGCGGAGCTTGGATCAGTGAAAAAGCACGCGAAAGCAGTCAAGACCGTCTCCCGGGAAAATGATCCTGAAAATGGCTGTGTCCGGATGACCTGCCGGATCGGCGCACTGGAGGGATACCGGATCTACAGCCGGGAGGCTGCGGAGAATATTGTACGAAACGATTCCCGTCTCCCGGCTCCAGACAGAAGCGAATATGTGATCTATGATCTTTTGCCGGAGGGCGTACAGTTTGATCCTTCCGCGCCTCTCAGGGCAGGACTTGTGATGGGGGAGACGGACCAAGACCTGGTGACGCCTTCGCTGTGGAACCGGAAGGATGTCCGTGTGCGGATCGACCCGGCGGAAGGGGTTTGCAGAAACTGGAAGCACACCGGAAGAGATCTGGTGGTTCTTCAGGTCTCGATCCTGCTGGAAAAAGAACAGATTCCCCGTCTGTGCGGCGGGATGTGGATGAACGGAGTAGGCGTGGAATTCGGCACCAGCTGCGCTTACAAGGATCTGAAGTGCATGAAAACCATGC
>CADBZI010000055.1 GCA_902799015.1 uncultured Lachnospiraceae bacterium
AGGACCTCATATGGATTCATTGTACCACAGGGAGGAACCCTGTCTGCCATCGAATCAGCAGCCGTGTCAGATCTGTGCCCTTCCCTGTGTCTGTTGCAGGCCTTTCTGCTGGTACGGTTCTGCCGTTTCATTTCCCTGATGTTTTAGAAATGGTTAAGAAACTTTATAAAATTCTCACCGGAAAGACACATTCGCGACACATTTCCCCGGTATTCTAATAATCAGATAGTCAATTGACTATCTCCCCCCTCATAAGAAACCACAGAAGGCCGCCCAGCATAAGGGCGGCCTTCTGTGGTTTCTTAGGAATCATCCTTCCGATTCGGAAAGGTATTTCTGCTCGAAAAGGAAGATCTTAACTGCATACCTTATCTTTTGTGAAAGAAACCGTGCCTCTCTCTGGCCTCCACTTCCTCCTGCGTCACTTCCGTCAGCCGATACCCAAGCGGATCGACCGCCGTGTGAAGCTCATGAAGAATCATCGGTCTCGGCATGGCATCTTTCAGCACAAAAACCGCACTGCCCTTCGATGCAGATGCCTTCACATTCTTCGCCTCCGGAAACTGCTTCCGGATTGCGTCACTGATGTGCGCCTCGCACATGCCGCACATCATTCCTTCGATCTGTGCTGTATATTTTGTCATGATTACACCCCGGTACCGTTCTGCGGTGCCTGCCATTGAAGTGGAAGTGTCCGGACAGATTGCCTCCGAAAAAGGAGGCATCTGTCATGCATCGTTACCGCTTCCGCATCACGAACGGACTCTTCTCTTTTCCGTTTTGCCGGAATCACAGCCGCCATGATCATGATATGGACAGCTGCTGCAGTTCATCCCACAGGACCCGATTCCCTTCTTCCGGTCTTTCACAACTTTACGGACTGCCAGGAGAACCAGAACCGCCAGAATTGTTCCTACGATAATATTCGCTGCCATGATTAATATCCTCATACACGTGCCGCATCCTTTGCGGCACAAATATCATTTTGAAAGCGGCGCATCGCCGCTGCTTTCAGACTTCCCCTCCTTGTCTGACCTTTTCTCCGGTTTTCGGAAAAATCCAATCACAATCCGAATGCCAAGAAGAAAGAGAACAGCCAGGATAAGGAGAATCATTTTGTCTGTGTTGTTGACTGGAACATTAAATTTCATTTTCTGTCTCATGCCCTCAAAGCATCTCTGCGTTCAGCCTCTACATATTTCTTGTTCGGATCCTTGCGGAAGAGAAGGTAGAGCAGCCCGATGAAGAGAATGGCTGCTGCCACAGTGGCCGGGCCGAATTTCACCTGTCCGATGCCGACGCCGATCAGCTGATAGACCATGAGGGCAACGCAGTAGGCTGCCACATTCTGAAACAGGATAGCATACCAGAAGTACTTCCGGTTTCCCATTTCCTTGGCCATTGTGGAGATGGCGGCAAGGCAGGGACTGTCGAAGCAGTTAAAGAACAGGAACGAAACCGCCGCGATGCTGGTAGGGAAGAAAGCGGCGAACGCTGCATGCATCGAGGTATCATATGCCTCAATTTCCGTGCCGAGAGAGGAAAGCAGGCTCATCGTCGATACAATGCCTTCCTTGGCTACGAAACCGGAGAGGGAAGAGGCAACCGCCTGCCATGTGCCAAACCCAAGCGGAGCGAAAATCGGAGCCAGCACGCCGCCGATGACTGCCAGAAGAGAATCTCCAGCATCTACAAGGCCGAACGTTCCATGCACGACCCCGAAGCTGCCGAGGAACCACATCACTGCACAGCAGAGAAACAGGATGGTTCCCGCCTTCTTGATAAATGCCCAGACACGCTCCCAGACATGAAGAAGAACGCCCTTGATGCTCGGAATGTGATAGGCAGGAAGCTCCATCACGAATGGAACCGGCTCCCCGGCAAAAAATCTCGTCTTCTTCAGGATAATGCAGTAGATAATAACCAGACCAATTCCAGCAAAATACATCATCGGTGCCATCCACCATGCACCGCCCATCAGGAAACCTGCGATCAGGGCAATGACCGGAAGCTTGGCGCCGCAGGGAATCATGGTCGTGGTGATCATGGTCATACGTCGGTCTTTCTCGCTCTCAATGGTCCGGGTCGACATGATGCCGGGCACACCGCAGCCGGAGGAGATCAGGAACGGAATGAAGCTCTTGCCGGAGAGGCCGAATCTTCTGAAAATCCGATCCATGATGAAGGCGACGCGGGCCATATATCCACAGTCCTCCAGGATGGACAGAAACAGGAATACGATGGCCATCTGCGGTACAAAACCGATGGGCGCCGCAAGGCCTCCGATGATGCCGTCAACCACCAGGGAAATCAGCCAGTCCGATGCCCCTGCCCGTTCCATAAGCGACTGTACGCCAGGCTGAATCCAAGCGCCAAACAGGGTGTCATTTGTCCAGTCGGTCACATAGGTGCCGATGGTTGTGACGGAAATATAATAAACAAGAAACATTACCCCGGCAAAAAACGGCAGGGCAAGCCACCGGTTCGTCACAACGCGGTCGATTTTGTCCGAAGTGGACAGCGTTCCGGCGGCATGCTTCTTTTTGACGCATTCTCCCACCAGCTTTGTGATGTAGACATACCGCTGGTTTGTGATAATGGACTCCGCATCGTCATCCAATTCCTTCTCGCAATCCCGGATATGTGCGTCCAGATGCCGCATCAGGTCTTCATCCAGCTTCAGCTGCTCCAGTGCCTTGCTGTCCCGCTCGAAAATTTTGATCGCATACCAGCGAAGATTGATCGGATCGACCTTGTCCTGAATGGATTCTTCGATATGTGCAATGGCATGCTCGACGCTTCCGGTGAAGACGTGCGGCAGTTCCTGCTTCTTCCCTTCCATGGCTGCCCTGATGCACAGCTTCACCGCTTCATCAATGGATTCCCCTCGTATAGTGCGGAGATCTCAACCACTCTGCATCCCAGTGCCCTGCCCAGCTTTTGAGCATCGATCTGATCGCCGTTTTTCCGGACGAGGTCCATCATGTTGACGGCGACGACAACCGGACGGCCGATCTCCACAAGCTGTGTCGTCAGATATAGATTACGCTCAATATTGGTGCCGTCAATAATATTGAGAATGACATCTGGTTTGTCATTGACGAGATAGTTCCGGGATACAACCTCCTCCAGCGTGTAGGGACTGAGGGAATAGATGCCCGGCAGGTCCTGAATGACGACATCCTTATCTTCTTTGTATCGGCCCTCTTTCTTTTCCACTGTCACGCCCGGCCAGTTGCCCACATACTGATTGCTTCCTGTCAATGCATTAAACAGTGTTGTCTTGCCGCAGTTCGGATTCCCTGCAAGTGCTATCTTCATTTCCATGGCTTCTGCCTTTTGCGTCCTTTCTGTCTTATGAAATTTGCGGAAGTGTCTATCCCGCGTTCATGTCGCAGCTCTGGAGCAGTGTCACGTGGATATCTCTACCTGCCTACTCCATCTCGAGAATATCCGCATCCTCCTTGCGCAGAGATAGCTCATATCCGCGGACTGTCACCTCGACCGGGTCGCCAAGCGGAGCTACCTTGCGCACATAGATCCGGGTTCCCTTCGTAATGCCCATATCCATGATGCGTCGCTTAAGGCTTCCCTCGCCGTGGATTTTCACCACTGTAGCAGTCTCACCGACCGGAATATCTCTGAGTGTTTTCATTGTGTTCCTCCTCGTATCCATATTGACAAATCGGCCTTCCGTGTAAACAGGCCGCTGTGCCCATCACTGTGTCTGTTCCTTCGGACTGATCTGAATGCGGCGGGCCATTTCACTTGTAATCGCCAGCCTTGCCCCTTTCAGATTTACGATGATATTTCCATCCCCGGAGTTACTGACGACCCTGACCACATCCCCTGTCACAAAACCGAGATCTTCAAGATGCTTCCTGATCTCCTCGCTTCCTCCGACCCTGGCGATCAGTACTTCATCCCCGGTTCTGGCAAATGTCAAAGGCATCATAAGCAAATCCCTTCCTTCTCCATTTTTTATATTTATTTATTTGCACTTATGTATGCTACTTATAATCGTTATTAGCCTTATCTAATTTCAGTGTATAGTTTATGTTCTCTAACTATTGTTGTCAATATTTAATTTTGGTTTATTTTATAATGATTTTATAATTGTGCCGTGCCGGGCGCGGCGGCATGAGATACAGGTTTAAAAGTGGCGCCGCTGGGTGACCTGCAGAGCAGCTTCAGAGAATTGAAACTATTATGTGATCGTGTTAATCTAGAGTAATATTTGTTAGCGAATTCCAATTCTGCCCGCCCGGCGGACAGATCAGCCTTTGGGGATAAGGAAACGATAATATGAATGAACAAAATGCAGAAAATGGAAAAAGTAGAACTGTCGGCACAGAGGTCGGCAAGACGATCGAAGATTATCTAGAAGCGATCCTGATGATCCGCGAGCGTCAGGGGTATGTCCGCTCCATCGATGTGGCGGAGCAGCTCGGTGTTACCAAGCCAAGTGTCACCTATGCGACTAAGCGCCTCAAGGAGGGCGGCTATATCACCATGGATCACGCCGGCATGATCCTTTTTACGGACAGCGGATATCAGATCGCCGACAGCACCTATACACGGCACAAGGTGCTCACCGAATTCTTTATCAGTCTCGGCGTCAGCCCGGAACAGGCAAGAACAGATGCCTGCAAGGTAGAGCATGATCTCAGTCAGGAGACATTTGACGCGCTATGCCGTCATGCCAAAACCGGCGCGCTGCCACAGAAAGCCTGACTTTCGATCATTCCGGCTTCCTGTCGATACGATCCCCGGCTGATCCCAATCGGAGATCAGATCCAGATCATATCTTTCAAGATCAGCTGTATGGTCCGCCGGCCGCGATATTCATTGCAATTCGGCTGATAGGCAAGATGTCCCCGCACTGTACAGACCGGATTTCTGCGAAGAAGACTTTCGTACGTTCCAGTTCCGTAATATCCGTCCATGCTGTCCCGGACAGATTTCAGATTGCCGAACCAAAGAGCCTGCCAGCGGGCACGAGACTCATCCTCCACCATGAGCTTCAGCGCATTGTGGTTCTTTCCCATCTCGAGGGCGCTCAACACCGTCATATTGCGGCAGGCAAAGAGAGGCCTTCGGTTCCCGTTTCCACACGGCTCGAGGAGATCAAATTCCTCTATCATGCTCTCCGACAGCGCGGACGGCGGAAGAACCATATCAAAATACAGCGGCTCCGTGAGTTCTGTTTCCGTGAGACGGCAGTTTCCATTGAGTCGTTCCCGGAATGCGTCCAGATTCGCTCTTGGAATCGTGAACCCGGCCGCCATTTTATGTCCTCCGAACAACTTTCTCCCCTGGTCCTCCGCGAACAGGTCGCTGACTCTGTTCATCTCCCCATACATATCATAGGATTCTATGGATCTTCCGGAGCCCTTCAGTCTGTCCGGATTCTCCGCATCCGTCATCACGAACGTCGGGCGGTAATACTTCTCCTTCACTTTTCCAGCCACAATTCCGCAGATGGACTCATGGCAGTCCGGGAGATACAGAACCAGAACCTTGTCGTCCGCCAGGTGTTCTTTTGCAATCAGTTCATCGGATTCCCGTAGTCCCTGCTCAGTCATGGATTTTCTGCTTTCATTCAATTCCCGCAGCTCTTGTGCCGCGCGGCCCGCTTCCTCCGGATCCGTGCAGTCAGTAAAGAGTCGGAGCGCCCGTTCCGCGGAATCCAGCCGTCCGGAAGCATTGAGACACGGCCCGAGAATGAAGCCTGCGTGCATAGCGGTCAGTCTCCTGCCCTCCAGTCCCTGCACACGAATGAGTGCCTTCAGTCCCGGATTGGCAGTATGCTCCGCTTCCCGCAGGCCATACCGCACGAGGATGCGGTTTTCATCCGTCAGCGGCATGACATCGCACACCGTAGCAAACGCCGCGAAGGCGATGAGATCAGAGAACAATTCCTTCCTCGTTTCAAAGACACGCTCCGGATGCTCCGGCTCGCAGAAAACCTGCATCAGCTTGAGGGCCACTACCGCGCCGCAGATATCCTGAAATGGCGTCTCCGGTGTCCCATCCGCCCGAACCAGCTTAGGCTCGACGACCGCATCCGCTTCGGGCAGGATCTGCCTGCGAATGCCATTTTCCTGCAATTCAAAGGGCACCTCGTGATGGTCCGTCACGATCACGGTCAGTCCGGCCTCCTTTGCCCTCCGAATCGGTTCCGCGGCAGCAATCCCGTTGTCGCAGGTGATGATCGCCTGCACGCCTGCTTTCACCGCCTCTCCGATCATTCGTTCATTAAGGCCATATCCGTCCCTCATCCGGTCCGGCAGTACAAAATCAACCCGCGCTCCCGCACTGCGCAGACCGCGGGTGAGAATATAGGTGGAACAGATACCATCCACATCGTAATCTCCGAAGATGCGAATCCATTTTCCATTTTCTGCTGCGCTGCGAAGCAGTTCTGCAGCCTTCTCGATGTCGGGCAGATCAAAGGGACTGCGGAGGTCCTTTGTTGTTCCCCTCAGATATCGCTCCGTCTCCTCCGCACCGATGATTCCACGATTCCGAATGACTCTTGCGAGTACCGGAGAAATGCCGCATGCCCGACCAATCTCTGTGAAATTTCCACCCCTGCGCATCTCAAACCATTTTGCCATAACACTTTTGCCTCACATGAAAAGGAGATGTCCGCTTCGGACATCTCCCGAACTGTTTGTCTGTTTGAAAATGGCGTGTCAGCACCACGTTCAGGCTTTCCCCTTGCCGTGTTTTCTGCCCTCTGCGTTCTCCTTTGCTCCGCTGGATTTTGCCGCCTTTCTTGCGGAAATCTTGCGAAGCTCATAGTAGAATGCACCTGCAAGGCAGACAGACGAATAGGTGCCGCTGATGATGCCGACACCGATCGGGAGAGCAAACTCCCGAATCGAGGAGACGCCGAAAACGTAGAGCGTGAACACCATGAAGAAGGTGGTCAGCGAGGTGAACACGCTCCGCGACATCGTCTGAGAAATACTGACATCAAGAAGCGGGATGATCTCCGCTTTTTTGCCCATGAGCTTCACGTTCTCACGGACGCGGTCGAAAATTACGATGGTCGCGTTGATGGAATATCCGACAATCGTCAGCATGCAGGCGATGAAGGTAGAGCCGACAGAGACACGCATCACCGCATAGCAGGTCAGCACGACAAGCACGTCATGAACCAGGGCGAGCACCGAGGAAGCGCCGAACCGCCAGTCGCTGAACCGGAACCAGATATAGATCAGCATCAGAATCATGGCAATAATGACAGCCGAAAGTGCATCCGACTTCATCTCCTTACTGATGGTGGAGCTGATGGTCTCGCTCTGAATATCCGTTTCCTTCACACCGAAGGCTGACTCCAGCTGCTGGTTCAGCTGCTCCCGTTCGCTCACATCCAGGCTGCGGGTCTTGATGATGACCTGATTGCTTCCTGAGACTGTCTGCACCTGCACATTGGCATCGCCGGTGATTTTCTCAAAGACAGGGACGACCTCGTCATCCAGTTCCTTCAGCGTGTAACTCTTGTCGAAGGTTATGCTGGTGGATGTGCCGCCGACAAAATCCAGGCTGTAATTGAGCGCCCGTCTTCCTCTTCCCGCATTGATACCCATCGCGAGGAAACCGCACAGGATCACACAGGCGGAGATGGTGAAGAAAACCTTTCTGTGCTCGAGAATCCGCAGCTTCTTCGGCTCCTTCCCGACCCCGTAGAGCTTCACGTCGGAGAGACCAAGATTGAACAGCGCCCGCATGAGCCACTTCGTCACAAAAAGCGAGGTGAACATGGACAGAAGAATACCGATGGCAAGCGTCTGGGCAAAGCCCTTGACGGTTCCGGAACCGCGCAGACCCAGCACAAGCGCGGCAATCAGAGTGGTAACATTCCCGTCGATGATGGCGGACAGCGCCTTGCTGTAGCCGATCCGGATGGCAGAATCCACCGTCTTGCCGGATTTTAATTCCTCCCGGATTCTCGCGAAGATAATGACATTTGCATCGACCGCCATGCCGATGGAAAGAAGAATACCGGCAATACCGGGCAGGGTCAGCGTCACCTCGAAGGCATTGATGATCAGGATTTCCAGGAACACATAGAACAGCAGCGCGATGCTGGCGCACACACCGGGCAGCCAATATACGGCAATCATCAGGACAAAAATCAGAATCAAGCCGACAATGCCCGCCTTGAGGGAGGTGCTGATGGCCTCCTCGCCCAGCTGGGCACCGACCACATTGGAGCGGAGCTCCTCAAGTTCAACGGAGAGGCCGCCGATACGGATGGTGGAGGCCAGATTTTTTGCATCTTCAATCGTCCGCTCGCCGGTGATGACGCCCTGTCCGTTGGTGATGGCGCTCTGCACCTTCGGAACAGAAATGAACTCGCCGTCATAATAGATGCCGATCGACTCACCGTTCTTGTATGCCCTTGTTGTGGCATCCGCGAACTTCTGCTTGCCCTGATCGGTAAAGGTCAGCTCTACTACAATCTCCTGATTGTTCATGGAGTCGCTCTGGTACCCGGCCTGGGCATCAGCGACATCGGTTCCGCTCAGAACCGCATCACCGCTGTCGATTATTTCGGACAGGCTGCGTGTCAGCTGATATTTGCCGGTACTGGAGTCATACTGATAATTCTGATTTCCGTCGTCATCCGTCTGACGGATGAAATAAAGAGAACCGGGCTTGCCGAGCTCCTCGAGAATGCTGTTGGCGTCTGTCACACCGGGAATCTCAATATTGATCCGGTCATTCCCTTCCTTGTAAACCACAGCCTCGGTGCTGTACTGCTCCACACGCTTCTGAAGCTTGTACACCGTGTCGTCCATGTCCTCCGCAGAAGGAGTTTCATCTCCCACCGCCTGGTAGGTGATGCTTACGCCGCCGGCCAGATCGAGGCCGAGCTTCACATCATGAATGGAACCCTCCTGAAATTCGCCGACGCCGAACAGGGACAGATAACCCGCTCCGAGGAAGATGGCGATCATCACAATCAGGGCGATCACCGCGTTTCTCTTCTGTTTTTTCACTGGTATCTCCTTTGTGTGAACCGGAAAAATTCGCTGATTCACAGACTTTGACATTATAGCACCTTTTCAGTACCATTGGTATATGATGTTTTGGCATATCTATGTGACTGATAACCGAATCCTGCAACAGCCTGACGTGCGTCAGCAGACGCTGGATCTCCTCACTGCCTGCCCGATTCTGCGGTTCCGCAGGGACCGCGGCGGCAAAATCATGGAGGAACCACCTGGCATGGCGGACGCCCAGCTTGCCTACTGGGTACCGCTCCGCCTTCTGCTCTCGCAGCCGGGTGCATCTGACCGTTGCCCGTCCATCCGGTGGCAGGGTGCCTCCATGCCGCTGCCCCCTGCCATCATTCCGGAGTCCATGCTGACAGAGGCAGGAAAACCGCTGCGCGTGGAGATGCAGCGCTTTGGCCGGCCTGTTCTGCCCGATTTCCCTTCCCTGTTTATCAGCATCTCGCATTCCGGCCATTTCACCGTTCTGTCCGTTTCCGATGTGCTGAACGGCCTCGATGTGCAGGAAATTCATCCGGTACGCCCCTATGTCGCGGAACGATTCTTCACGGCAGCAGACCGGAATATGCTTCTGTCCTCAGCCACCGATACGGCACGCAGCAGTCTGTTCTTCCGGCTGTGGACCATCCGGGAGGCATATACCAAATTCACAGGGCGCGGCCTCTCCGAGGGGCTCGACACCTTTGATGTGCGCTGGAAGGAGCACACGATTGTCCCGCATCCATCAAAGGGCCACGACGAGTTCCCCCGGCTTTCCGCCTATTTTACGGAGCTTCCGCCTCCGTCCCCCGGATACTGTATGTCCGCGGCCACCCTTCTGCCAGGGATGAAGCCGGAGCTGTTTTATCTCCCTCCGATGGATGAGACATCTCATCCGTGAACCATTTCGAGAGTCATGCCGCCATGACAAGGGAGCTGCCGCATTACATGCGGCAGCTCCCTGTTTTATTCCTCCTCCCCATCCGCACGCATTTCTTCCTGCGTCGCGGTGGAACGAATGTGCAGTTCTTCCAATTGGTGTGCCGTGACTTCGGACGGCGCGCCCATCATGACATCCTGTGCGTTCTTGTTCATCGGGAACGGAATAATTTCCCGGATCGAATCCTCTCCGGCGAGCAGCATCACCATGCGGTCGATGCCGGGCGCGATGCCGGCATGCGGCGGTGCGCCATAGCAGAAGGCGTTGTACATGGCCGGGAACTTTTTCTTGACATCCTCCTCGCCGAGCCTGACCAGCTCAAAGGCCTTGACCATGATCTCCGGATCGTGGTTGCGGACCGCGCCGGAGGAAAGTTCCACGCCGTTGACCACCAGATCATACTGGTCCGCAGTGATGCTGAGCGGATCGATTTCTCCGCGCTCCGCCTTCAGCAGCGTGTCAAGTCCGCCGGACGGCATGGAGAACGGATTATGGCAGAACTCCAGCTCACCGCTCTCCTCGCCGATCTCATACATCGGAATGCGTACTGCTCCCTGTCCATATGGCCGGGAACCGCAGCGCCCATAGTCTTGATCAGAACCCCGGCAGTCTTCTGTGCCTGCGTGAGACGCCCCGCAGCAAGGCCGACAAAATCTCCTGGAACGAGTCCCAGTGTCCTGGTGAGGGCATCCTGCAGCGGCGCGGCAAATTTTGCAATTCCACCCACAAACGAGCCATTCTCATCCACACGGAACCAGTACGGCTTCGCGCCGGCCTGCACTTCGACATCCGCGAGTGTCTTGTCGATGAACTTGCGGGTGCCCTCGAAATGCGAGACAACCACCGCCTTGATACAGACGCCGGTCTCTTCGCTTCCCGTCACTGTCCCGTTCTCATCGGTCAGGTCTCTCCTGGAAGCAAACGGTCCAAAGCCGCAGTCCTTCAGAATGTCCGTCACATCCTGCGACACGAGATCGATGCGCAGATCTGGCTTGTCCGAGCCGTACTTTTCCATTGCTTCACGGTAAGGAATACGCTGGAACGGCGCGCTGGAAGCCCTGTGCCAGGTTCCGAACTTTGCGAAAACCGGCGGCAGTACATCCTCAAGGACAGTAAATACATCCTCCTGACTGGCAAATGCCATCTCCATGTCGAGCTGATAAAACTCTCCCGGCGAACGATCTCCCCTCGCGTCCTCATCGCGGAAGCATGGCGCAATCTGGAAGTACCGGTCAAAGCCGGCCGTCATCAGCAGCTGCTTGAACTGCTGCGGCGCCTGCGGCAGCGCATAGAACTTGCCCGGGTGCTTTCTGGCCGGAACAAGATAGTCACGCGCGCCC
>CADBZI010000056.1 GCA_902799015.1 uncultured Lachnospiraceae bacterium
CGTGGATAACGACTTCACGCTGAGCGGGAAGACAGGTGATGAAGGAACAATCCGCACAACGAAGTCTGAGGCGGCGTTTACGAACACGCGCAAGACGGGCAAGATCAGTATCAGCAAGAGCGTTGTAAGCCCGGTGGCAGCGGAAGAGACGCAGGAGTTTACTTTTGGTATTGAGCTGAGCGACAAGACGATAACAGGCACCTTCAGCGGGGTTGCGTTCACCAACGGAGCGGCGACCGTGACGGTAACTGGCGGAGCCACAAAGACAATCGAAGGCCTGCCGGCGGGCGTTACCTATACGGTAACCGAGACCGCGGACAGCAACTTTGATACGGCAAGCACAGGCGCGACAGGGACAATCACAGAGGCAGGAGCGACAGCGGCATTCACGAATACCAGGAAGCTGGGTGAGCTGGAAGTCAGCAAGACGATCGTAAGCAGCACGCCGGCCGACCTGGATACTGACTTCACGTTCACGGTCAGGCTGAGCGGGGCGACGGTAAAAGACGGCAAGTACGGAGCTATGGAATTTTCGAATAACGTGGCGACGTTCACACTGCACAATAACCAGACCGTGAAGGCGGAAGGGCTGCCGTTAGGCATCAGCTATGCGGTGACAGAGGCGGCTATAGCCGGTTTCAAGAACACTGCAAAGAGCAACGAATCCGGAACGATCAGTGCGACGAAGACAACGGCGTCCTTCACGAACACAAAGGATGAGGGCGGCCTGACGGTCAGCAAGAGCGTGTCAAGTGACGTAACTGCGGACCATGAGAAGGAATTCAGCTTTAAGGTGACTCTGGGTGATAAGACGGTCAATGGCACCTATGGAGACATGAAGTTCACCAATGGCGTGGCAGAGTTCACGCTGAAGGATACTGAGCAGAAATCAGCGACCGGCCTTGCCCGGGGCATCACATACACTGTGGAGGAGACGGCGGAGGCTGACTTTGAAACAAGTAAGACCGGAGAGACCGGAGAGATCGGTGAGACGCTGAGCACGGCGGCGTTTGTCAACACCAGGAAGACGGGCGAGCTTAAGATCAGCAAGACGGTAGTGAGCCCGGTCCCGGCGGAAGCCACAAAGACGTTCACGTTCACGGTAGCGCTGACCCATGGAACACAGAAGGTAAGCGGAACGTATAGCGGTTATACTTTTGACGAGAACGGCGAAGCGGAGATCACCGTAGCCGGCGGGTCGAGCGTGACCATCACGGGCGTACCTGTAGGAACGAGTTACAAGGTAAAGGAAGCCGTGGATAACGACTTCACGCTGAGCGGGAAGACAGGTGATGAAGGAACAATCCGCACAACGAAGTCTGAGGCGGCGTTTACGAACACGCGCAAGACGGGAGTCTGAGGCGGCGTTTACGAACACGCGCAAGACGGGTGACCTTGAATTGTCGAAGGTTCTGGTATCCGAGACTGCTGCAAACGCGAATGTTGAATTTACGTTTGCTGTTAAGCTGAGTGACACAACGATAAATAAGACCTTTGGAGAAATGACTTTCAAGGATGGCATTGCGACTGTGAAGTTGACGGGTGGACAGAAAGTCACCGCAAATGGTCTGCCAACTGGAATCACGTATACGATCACGGAAGCAGATGCGATTGGCTTTGCGTTGACGTCAAAAACAGGAGATTGCGGAACTATCAGCACAATTAAGTCAGAAGCAGTTTTTACAAACAAGAGCATCGATTTCCATCTAAAGAAGACGGATGTCTCTGATACCAGTAAGGAACTTGCTGGAGCGATTATTACTATCTATGATAAGCAAGGCAATGTGGTTCATTCTTGGAAATCTGAAGAGGGTAAGACAGAAGATTTCGGCAAGTATCTTGAAGTTGGTAAGGACTACGTGCTGAAAGAAGATGGTGCTCCGGCCGGTTATAAGTTCGCCAATGATGTGAATATTTACATCGATGAGAAGGGCAAGGCTACATTCTCAGGTGGAACCTTGAAAACGATTGATGAAGAGAAGGGTATCTACGCATTGGAGGATGCGGCCGTTGTTGGTCCGACCTTCGAGAAGAAGATCAAGGATACCAATGATACGACTGGTGAAACTTCAGACTGGCAGGATTCTGCAGACTATGATATCAGTGACGAAGTTCCATATAGGTTAACGGCAACCCTTGCGAATAATGTTACAGATTATCGTCATTACAAGATCACCTTCCATGACGAGATGGAGGAAGGCCTCACATTTGCGGCGAATAAGATTCAGTCTGTGAAGGTGAATGGTAGTGATAAAGCATACGAATTAACAAATGTAACAGAACATGGATTTGACCTGACACTTGAATGGGGTTCTGCTGAGAATAATGCAGATACACCAAGAATCAGTGATGTAAGATTGGATGGAGCAAATGTAGAAGTCCTGTTCACTGCAACCCTGAATGAGAAAGCGAATATTGGGAAGCAGGGCAATGTAAACAAAGCACAGCTTATCTACAGCAATAACGCAAACAGCGACGCACAGGGTAAGCAGAAGGAAGACACCGAGACAACGGAATGGGATGCAGTCATTGCATTTACGTACACGACCGTAATCAATAAGGTCGATAAGGATGGAAATGCTCTGAACGGTGCTGAATTCAAGTTGGAGAAGAAACTCCAGGGTAACTTAAGGAAGGTCATCACACAGGATGCGGCAAGCACTGCAAATAGCTTCATCTTCAAGGGCTTGGATGATGGCGATTATGTCCTGACAGAGACTGTGATTCCTAAAGGTTGCAAGGCGATTGATCCGATTGAGTTTACGGTATCGGCAACACATAATAATGCATGGGAGATTACGGGTAGCTATGATCCATTCACAGACATTACTCGCAGCGCGATACTCACTGCATTAACAGGTTCTGTTGCTTCTGGATCGGTGGCGGTGATGCCTAGCCTGAATACTAATATCAACCAGGGTACGCTGACTGGTACTGTTACAAATACGGAATACAAGAAGCCTGAGTTCGAGAAGAAGATCCAGGATACCAATGATACAACTGGTGAGACTTCAGGCTGGCAGGATTCTGCAGACTATGATATCGGTGATCTTGTTCCGTACAAACTGACAGCTACACTAGCTGATAATGTAACTGATTACCGCAGCTATCACATCACATTTACGGATGTGCTGGAGAAGGGCCTGACCTTCAACGAAATCCAGAAGGTGACCGTAGATGGTCAGCCGATTGAGAGTGGACTTGATAGCGGTAAGTATCAGTTCGAGAATACTGATGATCAGCACTTTACTGTTAAGGTGAAATGGAGTAACGGTAAGAACAGGATTACTGAAAAGAAACTTAATCAGGCTGTGGTTGAGGTTTACTTCAATGCAAAGCTGAACGAAAATGCGAAGCTTGGCAGCGAGGGTAACCAGAACAAAGCGAAGCTGACCTACAGCTCTAACGCGAATGTCGACAAGCAGACAGATGAGCAGAGTGACGAGGAAGGACACACGGAATGGGATTACGTCATCGCATTTACCTATAAGACCGTGATCAACAAGGTCGATGAAAAGGGCAATGCGCTGACAGGTGCTGAGTTCAAGCTTGAAAAAGTGATGGCTGGTGGTACCAAGACAGTGGTGAATGGCACTGTTTCCGAGAATGTGTTTACCTTCAATGGTCTGGACGATGGTATATATATCCTGACCGAGACGAATCCACCGAAGGGCTATAAGAAGATCGATCCGATAACCTTCACCGTAACGGCAAAACATTCAGAAAAGTGGGATGTCAGAGACGAAAAGGACGACGAAGAGAATGCCAAGGCGTCACGGAAGAATGTACTGAAAGTCCTGAGCGGACAGGAGGTTGTCGGCGAGGGTGAGACAGGTGTTCTTACACTGAAGGCAGACGAGGATCTGTCCGCACTGACCGGTGACCTTGAGAACAAGGCGATCCACTTCAACATCAACAAGACACTGGTGGGTGACAACTCTAAGGAAGTTGATGGCGCGAAGATTGAGATCTTCGAGGCGGACGAGAATGGCAATGCGACCGGCAAGGCGCTTGATTCCTGGACGTCGAAGGAAGGCGAGACGCATGACTTCGGTCATGTGATGGAGACCGGCAAGACCTATGTGCTTGTGGAAACTGTGGCACCGAAGGGTTATGGATATGACACCAATATCGTCATCAAGGTAGACGAGAAGGGAGAGTACACCAGCAGCAAGAAAGTAACGAAGGATAAGGATGGAAATGAGGTATATCTGGTAGAGGATGCACTCATTGACTTCCACCTGAAGAAGACGGATACCGGTACTGGCGAGGAGCTTGAGGGCGCTGTGATCACCATTTACGATGAGAACGGCACGAAAGTTCATTCCTGGACTTCCAAGAAGGGTGTGACAGAGGACTTCGGCAAGTATCTGGAAGCTGGTAAGAACTATGTCCTGAAAGAGGATGGCGCTCCGGCTGGCTACAAGTTCGCGAATGATGTGAAGATCTCGATCGCGAAGGATGGCAAGGTCACATTTAGCGGAGACAGCCTGAAGAAACAGGCGGATGGATCCTATGCACTTCTGGATGAAGCTCTGACAGTTAAGGTCTCCAAGGTTGATGCGACCAACCAGAAGGAACTGGAGGGTGCCCACATCGTGGTGCTCGACAAGAACGGCAATGTTGTAGATGAGTGGGATTCCACAACGACTCCGCACATTGTAACGAATGTGAAGCCTGGCGAGACCTACACACTGCGTGAGACTGTGGCTCCGAATGGCTACAGTGTCACAACGGATACAACATTTAAGATTGATGAGAAGGGGAATGTAACGTACTCCGGTACAACATCCAAGGATGGCGTCCTTCTTGTCGAGGATACAGTGGCTCCGAAGGGTCTTGGTGCTGTCAGAGTCACGAAGTATACGCTGAAGAACAACGGTGCGTTCAAGGTTGTGAACCAGACATTCTACACCGCGCTGTTCAGTGACAGTGCGTTGACGAAGCGCGTGAGCGACATCAAGCCGATCGTGCTGTCGAATGCGTATACCACCGAAGTAACATTTAACGGATTGGCTTATGGTACCTACTATGTAGGTGAGACGGATCAGTACGGTACGCCGATGACGTCTTCGTCTCAGGTATCGAAGGTCGAGATCTCGAATGGTGCATGCACGCTGAGCAGTGCAAATCAGACTGCAAATGCGATCATCAAGAACACGATGAAGGAAGGTGTTCTCGGTGCGTATGTCCAGGTGGATCTGAATATCCAGAAGAACGTAGTGGATGCGAAGGGTAAGGCGAAGAAGGTTAAGGATACATTCTACTTCGCAGTATTCTCGGATGCGAACTTCACGAACCGGATCCCGGGAACTTCGATTATCTCGATCAGCCTGAAGAACCAGTCCAGCGGAGCGGCGAAGTTCCGCAACCTGCCGTACACGGATCAGATCTATGTGGCTGAGGTTGATAAGAGCGGTAATGTGATCGGCGGCACGAAGGGCTTCGGTTACACGGTCAGTTACAGCGCAAACGGTCTGGCCTATGGCCGGGCGGATGGCGGCACCGTTACCGTTATCAACAAGGCAGACGGCGGCAAGGCTGGTGTGAACCGCAACAGCAATGGTAATGTGGCTGGAACGGACAGAGGAACTGCTCCGGCGGTACGTACCGGGGATCAGACTCCGATCCTTCCGATGATGATCACGATGCTGATCGCGGCAGCGGCGGCAATCTTCCTGGTCTTCCTCAGAAGACGCATGAAGAAGCAGCAGTAAGCCGGAATCGGAAACAGCAACAAGCCAGGTAACTTAAAACAATAGCAAGCAGATCCGCCCTTGTGGCGGATCTGTTTTATAAAGACCGGAGAAGGAATGTCCGTTCTTGCATTTTTGTATGGAGCATGCTATCGTAGGGCATAAGCAAGTCGGATCTTCTAAGCTCTGCGGTCTTAGGCGCAGACGTCTGTATGCGGTATTCTCCGCGATCACCCTTGCTGTCACATATATTATAGTGGGGGTGCCGGAACCGCAGGCGGGCCGTACTCCTGCTGATCTTTCATTTCACAGGAGGTGCGTCCATGGCAAAACGTTATGAAGAGCTTACATTTGCAGATGACTTTATGTTCTGTAAAGTCCTGCAGAACAACCCTCAGGTCTGCCGGGAGCTGACTGAGTTGATTCTCGGAAAACGGATCGGTAAATTCGCGCACCGGAGCCACAGAAAAGCATCCAGGTGACCCCGGACGGACATGGCGTGAGGTTTGACGTGTACTTTGAGGATGACGAAGACACCATCTTCGATATTGAGATGCAGCAAGCCGGCGTGGTTTTTCTGGCGAAGCGAACCCGGTATTACCAGGGGATGATCGATCTGAATCAGCTGGAGAAGGGGCAAAAATACGAAAAACTCAAAAGCAGCTATATCGTATTCATTTCCCTGGAGAATCCATACAAAGAAGTGGGACGCCATATATACAGCTTTCAGAATGTCTGTACGGAAGCGCCCGAGCTGAAGATGGGAGATGAAACCACTAAGATCTTTCTTTGTTCAAAAGGAACGCAGGATGACGTAAGCGATGAATTAAAAGCTTTTTTGGATTATATCGCCGGAGGAGAACCTTCAACAGAGATGACAAAGGAATTGGAGAATCTTGTTCACAAGGCAAGAGAACATAAGGAATGGAGGCTGGAGTATATGACACTGCTCGAGCGTGATGAGATGATGAGGGAAGAAGGTCGGAAAGAAGAACGTGTGAATACACTCCGGGAGAAGCAGAGAGCCGACAGCGCGGAGCAGCGAGCCGACAGTGCGGAGCAGAGGGCCGATAGCGCGGAGCAGAGGGCAGCTGATCTTGAGCAGCAAATCGCTGAATTAAAGAAGCAGCTTACTGGAGAAGCTGGTTCAAATAGCGAGCGAATGAGAGTGGAGTAACTCATGTGAGCGTCGTGCCATATGAAGGTATGACAGTTCACTGCGAAAACTTCCCACACCTTTCTGGTGTGGGAAGTGTTTGACTTGTGCGGTAAAGGTCTGAGAGAATGCGGGCTTGCTGCTGCACATTTTATGGCGGGGGACAGGAACAACCGCTTTACCAGATAGCAGAAACAGATGAGGTTGGTGATCGGATGACTGGTATTTTCTTTGATATTGACGACACTTTGTACAGCCGCAGGAGCCTGCTGCTGCAGGCGGCCGGGGATACTTTGGCTGAAACAGACGGCGGAGCGAAGCTGCCGGATGAATCGCGTTTTATGGATGTGTTCTATAAGTTCAGTGATGAGAATTTCCCGCGGATTATGTCCGGGGAGATTACACCCTGGCAGTCGAATGTGGAACGTTATGTAAGGACGCTCATACACCTGGGGTTGAATGCGGATGATGCGGATGGTGAGGTGTTTGCCGACCGGTATGAATGGCTGCAGAATCATCTGACGCTTTCTCATCCACTGCAGGAACTGCTGCAGGAACTCAGTACCTGTCCTGCGGTCCGGCTAGGCGTGATCACAAACGGGACCCGTGACCGGCAGGGAAAGAAGTTCCGCATGCTGGGCCTGGATCGGTATATTGCGCCGGAGATGCTGATTGTGTCCGGGGAGATTGGTGTGTCGAAGCCGGATCCCGGGATCTTCCGTGCAGCGCGGGAGAGGATCGGCCTTGGGCCGGAGGATCTGTGGATGGTCGGAGATTCGTATCGGGCGGACATACGTGGTGCGAAGGACTGCGGCTGGCATACGCTTTGGATCAACTGCAATGGCGAGAAACCAGACGGAGCGGATTCGGACCTGACGGTCTGCAGCGAGGAGGAATTGTGCCGGGCTGTTCGAAATCTGGCGGGGATTGCCGGCTCAGCACAATGAATGATGGTCATGAACAGGACTATGAGTAGTATCCATGGAGTATATCCATGGAGCCGCAGTTTGGAGTTCCAAATTATGAACTTTGTGTTATAATTATTAAGCAACCGTTCATATTTACAGTTCACATCTGACTCTGGAGTAGTTTGGTTATGGATCTTTTGACTGAACCGAAACGTGGTAGGATCCGTATTCTGCCGCGCGTCGGTGTTCTTTTTTCACTGTTTGTTTTACTGTGTCTTCTGACGGCTGTGAAGCCGAAGGCGGATACTGTTACAAGGATTCAGTTCGGCATGCGGGTCGGACAGACTGTTCAGCTGAAGCTGAAGGGGGTCAATGAATCTGTAATCTGGCGGGTTGCTTCCGGCAAGAAGCGTGTGAAGCTGAAGCAGAATGGACTGCTTCGCGCAAAGAGGTCCGGTAAGGTTGTCATCAAGGTTACGTACAATGGGGTGACCTACAGATTTCGGACAAGAATTCGCGGTAAGAAAAAGAATCAGAGCAGAGAGCTTCGCGTTATCGAGCTGCCGATCCCGCTGGCAGGGGCAGGCTCCCCGGCCCAGACTTCTGTGCCAAGAGCAGGTCTTGCGACGACAGCGGGAAAGAAGGTATCGGAAGATCAGATTATCATGATCGGAGATTCCCGCTTTGAAGGCATGAAGGGCGTGGTCGGCGGCAGTGCCACATGGATCACCGCTGTCGGAGAGGGAATCTACTGGCTCAGAGACAGTGTCATTCCCAGGCTGGATTCCATGGATGTCAACGGGAAGGCGGTTGTCATCAACCTTGGGATCAATGATCTTACGGAAACCTCCACGTATATCTCTGTTCTGAATAAGCTCGGGGAAAATCTCAGGCAGCGCGGCGCATCCGTCTACTTCATGACGGTGAATCCGGTGGATGAAGGGCTGGAGGCTTCCTATGGCTACACTGTCAAGAATACGGTTGTGGTAGATTTTATCTGTAAACTCGCGAAATCCTTGACCGGATATGGTATTATAGATACCTATGATTATCTGGTGGATCATGGGTTCAAGGCAACGGACGGAATCCATTATGCTGCGGATACCTATAAAGTGATCTATCAGGTACTGTGCGAAGCGATTCGCAAGTAGGCGAAAAAGACGATCTGTTTTGCGAGAGGGTGTTTTATCATGCGGTTTTCAGGTTACAGAAAAATGGTTGCGATAACGGCCGCGGTTTCCATGCTGGTGGGAACCGGGGCCTTCTCAGTGTTTGCGGAGAATGAGAATACGCTTATGCAAAGCGAGTCGGAAGATCTGCATGCACCTCATTCGGATGCGGGGCAGTCTGAGACAGAGAAGTCAGAAGAAACAGAAGTGGAGAAGCTGGCAATCTCCTGGTGGATCTGTCCGACGGGCGGATTCTCCGATGAGGAGAAGGTGCAGCAGATCGTGGACGCTTATGAAGCTGCGAATCCTGCGGTGCAGGTCAATGTCCGTATTCTGGATGCCGGCGGCGAAGACGGAAAGAACGGAGCGGAAGTCATTGACGCGGCACTGCACGACAATTCCGGGCCGGACGTGATACTGGCTGCGCCGGAAAACATCGTGACAAGGTGGGGCGCGGAAGGCCTTATGGCGGATCTGTCGCAGCTGTGGGACAAGAAGACCCAGAACGAATTCCGCTCTGAGATGCGGGATGTAGCCAGAAACCGCGATGAGGTCTGGTATGCGGTTCCGCTCTACCGGGATCTCTATACCATGGCGATCAACTATGACATGTTCGAAAAGGCCGGTGCGCTGCAGTACCTGAATGAGGAGGCGCATTCCTGGAAGGACAGCGGGTTCATTGACTCTGTGCTTCGGGTACATGATGTTCTGGTGCAGGAGAGTGAAGAAGTTTCCTCTGAAGAGGATAAGACGAAAAAAACAGAGCACAGCAAGAAGGATTCTGATACGGAAGAAGATGGCATCGTCGGCAAGATTTACTGTAAAGACGAGGTCGGACAGCGGGCATTCCGCTGCTTTGTCGGAAACTTCTTCAAGACGGGACTTGTGGACGAGTATCGCTCCTCCTATCAGATCGGGAAGGGGAAGATCCGCAGCGTCTTCGGCACGCTTCGGAACCTGATCGGCAAGGGGATCGAATTCGACAGCGGGATGAATGGAGAGGATGAAAATGAGGCATTTCTCAGGGGGGATCTCTTCCTGACCTTCAACTGGAGCGCCGCGAAGCAGCAGGCCGCACAAGACGCGGGCTTTCGGATCTTCCCGATGATGTATCCGAATGCGAAGAATGTACCGACACTGACCGGTCCGGTCCGGGCGCTGGGCGTGGTGGAAACGCAGGAAGAAGAGAAGAAAGAGGCAGCGCTGTCATTTGTCCGCTTCCTGATGACGGATGAGGATGCTTATCGTCAGGCAGTCCTGACCGCGGGATGTTTCCCTGCGCGGCGCCTGATCAACGGACATGATCTGAAGGATCTGTACGGAGCGGACGAGACCATGCAGCTGTACGGGGTTCTGAATGATTACTATGAAGATTATGAACCGACGATGGAGCTGTACCCGCGCC
>CADBZI010000057.1 GCA_902799015.1 uncultured Lachnospiraceae bacterium
CAGTGTGATCACGGCAGTCGGGGAAAGGGTCGACACCAGTCTTCTGGAGAAGGCAGGCGGCAGGCTTGATGAGAAAGGACGCCCCGTAACGGATGATAACTGCATGTCCAGCGTTCCGGGACTTTATGTCATCGGAGACTGCGCAAGAGGTCCCGCAACCGTGGTGAAAGGCATTGCGGATGCGATCGCGGCGGCCGGCGCAATTACAGGCGCGAAATTTGACGCATTTGAAAAAGAGAACGGGGCAGATGACATCGCAAGGTGCAAGGAGAAGAAGGGAATCCTGTGCGACGCGTGCGATGCGTCTGGCGAAAAGCGCTGCCTCGGATGTGCTACCGTCTGTGAGGTCTGTACGGATGTCTGTCCGAACAGGGCAAACATTGCCATCCAGGTCCCAGGCCTTGAGAAAGAGCAGATCCTTCATGTGGACGGCATGTGCAATGAGTGCGGAAACTGTGCGGTATTCTGCCCGTATTCCGGCAGACCGTACCGCGACAAGCTGACGCTGTTCTGGAGTCAGGAGGATATGGACAATTCGGAGAATACCGGTTTCCTGGTTCTGGAGGGAACAAAGGTCAGGCTGCGCTTTGCGGACAAGATTCAGGATGTTGACGTAGCAAAGGAAGACAGCGGTCTGTATGAACCGCTCCGCAAGCTGATCCTTACCGTAATCAGGGATTACGGATGGATGCTGTAAAAGAAATCAGGATTGTTACCTGCAGAAAGGATTCGGGATGAGTGAGGTCTACACATTTACAGTCAATGGTCAGACTGTGAGCACGGAAGAAGATAAACCGCTTCTTCGTTTCCTGCGGGATGATCTGAAGCTGTATTCTGTGAAGGATGGCTGCTCGGAGGGTGCCTGCGGCGCCTGCACGATTCTCGCAGACGGCAGGCCGGTCCGTTCCTGTGTTCTGAAAACAGGAAAAGCCGCCGGAAAAAAGATTCTCACTGTAGAAGGACTCTCGATCGGGGAGAAAGAGGCTTTTGTGTATGCCTTCGGTGTAAAGGGCGCGGTTCAGTGCGGCTTCTGCATACCCGGCATGGTATTGAGCGCAAAGGCTCTCCTCGATCAGAACCCGGATCCTTCTGACGAAGAGATCAAAGCAGCGATCAAAGGAAATGTGTGCCGGTGTACCGGCTATGTAAAGATCATCGAGGCCATCGCGCTGGTCGGGGCGATTCTCCGGGGAGAAAAGCGCATCGACAAAAAGCCTGAGCGTGGAGAGCAATATGGCGTCGGAGCGCGCGCGTTCCGTGTGGATGTGAGAAGAAAAACACTCGGCTACGGAAAGTATCCGGATGACATCGGTCCGGAATTCTTTGTTCCGGAAAGAAGTCCGGAAGCATATGAGATTGAGCGCAGGCTGCTCGAAGCCGGGCAGGACGGTGTCATCGCGGGATATGCGGCACGGTATGATGAGGAGCACCATCTGAAAGCGGGCTCTTCCCTGTGCAGGATTGATGACCCGGGCTGCAACTGGTGTGTGATTGTACCCCAGGACATGCCGCCGATGGCCTACTGCAGCGCCGTCCGCTCGGAATATGCCAGGGCGCGGGTGAAAAAGATTGACGCATCCGCTGCCGAAGCGATGCCCGGCGTCCTGGGAGTATTGACCGCGAAAGACGTCCCGGTCAACAAGGTCGGACATATTATTCATGACTGGGATGTCATGATCGCCGAGGGGGAGATCACGCGGATGTGCGGGGACGCCATCTGCCTGGTTGTGGCGGAATCGCCTTATATCCTGGAGGCGGCCAAGAAGCTGGTGAGAATCGAATATGAGCCGCTGAAGTGTGTCAACAATCCAAAGGAGGCTGCCGAGAAAGACGCGCCGAAGATTCATCCCGAGATGGAAATCGAAGGGAATCTGTGTGCGTCCCGACATATTGTGCGCGGGAACGCGAAAGAGGCAATCGCGCGTTCAAAGTATGTGGTTACAGAACGATTTGAGACGCCGTTTACCGAGCATGCATTTCTGGAGCCGGAATGCGCGGTGTCATTTCCTTATAAGGATGGGATCAAGATTCTGTCCACCGATCAGGGGGCATACGCCACGAGAGGTGAGGTGGCGCATATGTTCGGCTGGGATCCGGAGAGGATCGTGGTGGAGAACCAGCTGATCGGCGGCGGCTTCGGCGGGAAGGAAGATGTCACGACACAGCATATCAGCGCGCTGGCGGCATGGATCTTCCAGCGTCCCGTCAAGGCAAAGTTTACCAGACAGGAGTCGATCAATTTTCATCCGAAGCGCCATGCCATGGAGGGAACCTTCACACTTGGCTGTGATGAGAACGGGATCCTTCAGGGCCTGGACTGTGAATTCACATTTGATACCGGTGCGTATGCTTCCTTGTGCGGCCCGGTTCTGGAGAGGGCCTGCACGCATGCGGTTGGCCCGTATTGCTATGAGAATACCGATATCCGGGGATATGGCTATTACACAAACAATCCTCCGGCCGGCGCGTTCCGGGGCTTTGGCGTGTGTCAGACCCAGTTTGCGCTGGAATCGGTTCTGAACAAGCTTGCGAAGATGGCCGGTATCTCCCCCTGGGAGATCCGATATAAAAATGCGATCGAGCCCGGAAAGGTTCTTCCGAACGGACAGATCGCGGATCTTTCGACTTCTCTGAAAGAAGCCTTACTGGCAGTGAAGCCATATTATGAAGCGCATCCCGGCAGAGCAGGCATCGCCTGCGCCATGAAGAATTCAGGCGTCGGCGTCGGGCTGCCGGACAGCGGAAACGCGACGCTCCGGGTAGAGAACGGAATTCTGGTCATCTATACCTGCGCCTCTGATATCGGACAGGGAGGGTACACGGTGTTCTCACAGGATGCCGCCCAGGCAACCGGCCTGTCAAAGCAGCAGATCCGGATGGGAATCTGCAGCACGGAAAATGCGCCTGATTCAGGAACGACGTCCGGCTCCAGACAGACTCTGGTAACGGGGGAGGCAGTCAGAGGCGCCGCATTTCTTCTCAGAGACGCCATGTGTGCCGCCATGATGGCAGAGCAGGCTTTTGAGAAGGAAGGAAAGCAGGTGAAGGAAGTGGAGCCTGCTCAGCTGCGCGCGAGAATTCTTGATATTCTGAAGACTTCCCCGGCTTATCTTGCGCCCAGGGAGGATGCCGGTCTTAAGGCAGCCTATGGCACGGGCATGGAGTTTGCGCCCGGAACGGCGGAAGGTGTCTTTGTCAGCCCGAATATGAAGATTGACGAAGAGGGAAGGATCAGCGCGGGCGGATCGGGCCTGAATCAGGGAACCTACGGAATGCATGGATCCCAGACAAAGATTCAGGGATCTCCGGTACCGGATCCGGTCCGGGCCCTGAGAATGCTGGAGGGCATGAGCTTCCAGTACCGGTACTTTGAGCCGACGGATCCGCTGGGCGCGAAAGTGCCGAATCCCAAGAGCCACATCGCCTACGGGTATGCCGCCTGCTGCGCGATTCTGGATGAGGACGGGAAGGTGACGGATATTTACTCTGCCTACGACGCGGGAAAAGTCGTGAATCCCATATCGATCCAGGGACAGATTGAAGGCGGTGTCCTGATGGGGATGGGATACGCGTGTACGGAAGACTTTCCCCTGAAGGACGGAAGACCGGCCGCAAAGTTCGGAAGGCTCGGACTGCTGCGTGCCCCGCAGATCCCCGACATCCATGCGCTCTATGTGGAGAAGGACGAGCTGATGGGAGTCTCCTACGGCAGCAAGGGAATCGGAGAGATTACGACGATTCCGGCAGCACCCGCAATCGCTGGCGCTTACTATGCGATGGATGGCGAGCTGAGGCACAAGCTGCCGATGGAGCATACGTTCTACCGGAAGTAGAAACCATATGAGCGGAAGGCGCTTGACAGGATCAGACAACATGATATGATGGAACTGAAAAAAAGTTAGGTAACATAAATTTGTTTATGTTTATCATTTGACAGGAGTGCGTGCTGCTATGAACCAGTTAGAATTGAATTGGGTTATGAATAAGATGCCGCCGTCGGATGACCGGTATCTTGAGATTATGTCGCTCGAAAACGTGGAGAAGGCGCGGCAGTTCCATCAGAGCTTTCCCCAATACAATGTCACAGCCATGGCGAATCTGAAAAAAATGGCGGAATACCTGGGGCTTGGCGGGATCTATGTCAAGGATGAGCGGTTCCGTTTCGGGCTGAATGCGTTCAAGGTGCTGGGTGCTTCCTTTGCCATGGGGCGCTATATCGCGCATGAGATGGGGGAGCATGTTACCGACATTACATATGATGATCTGACCAGCCCGGAATTGAAGGAGAATTTCGGCACGGCGACTTTCTTCACCGCGACGGACGGCAACCACGGAAGGGGTGTTGCCTGGGCGGCAAGAAGACTGCACCAGAAGGCTGTCGTTCATATGCCGAAGGGTTCGGCGAAGTCCAGATACGACAATATCGCGAAGGAAAAAGCAAAGGTTACCATAGAGGATCTGAACTACGATGACTGCGTACGCCTTGCGGCAAAGGAGGCGGCTCAGACGGAGCACGGCGTCGTGATTCAGGATACGGCATGGGAGGGCTATGAGGACATTCCTTCCTGGATTATGCAGGGTTACGGAACCATCTCCCATGAAGCGGCGGAGCAGCTGAGGGAGCTCGAGGTAAATCGTCCGACCCATGTCTTCATACAGGCCGGTGTCGGGTCCTTTGCTTCTTCTGTCGTTGGGTACTTCACGAATCTGTTTCCGGATCATCCCCCGAAGTTCGTGATCGTGGAGCCGAAGACGGCAGCCTGTCTTTACAAGGGGGCAATGCTTGGGACCGGCGAGCCGCAGATCGTCAAGGGGGATCTGAAGACCATCATGGCGGGACTTGCATGCGGGGAACCGAATGTGCTCGGATGGGACATTCTCAGGAATCATGCGACCGCCTTCATTGCGGAGGAAGACTGGGTGGCCGCGAAGGGCATGCGGATGCTGGCGGTTCCGGTCATGGGAGATCCTTCCGTAATCTCAGGAGAATCCGGCGCAGCCACCATGGGATGCCTCGGCCAGATCATGATGAACGAGGATCTGTGGGAGATCAGAGAACTGCTTGGACTGAATAAGAATTCACAAGTACTCCTGTTTTCAACAGAAGGAAATACCGATCCGGAGTATTTCCTGAGAGTCGTGTGGGACGGTGCCTACGGCATCGGAAAGTGATTGCTGACAGGAATGCCGATTTGCACTCCCAACGGAGTGGGAATCGGTGTTTTGGCGCATATATTAGAACGGAAAGTCAATTTACAGAACTTCGTTATAGGAGGACAGAGATGGAACTTGATTATCAGAAGATCAAAGAAGCTGCAGAAGGGTATAAAAAAGAAATGTCCGCATTTCTTCGCGCTATGATCTCTCATCCGAGTGAGAGCTGTGAGGAAAAGGATGTTGTCATGTGCATCAAGGAAGAGATGGAGAAGGTCGGCTTTGACAAGGTTGAGATCGACGGCCTTGGAAATGTGATCGGCTGGGCCGGAAAGAACGGCGACATCGGGGATGACAAGAAGATCATCGCGATCGACGGACATATTGATACGGTCGGCATCGGAAACCGTGAGAACTGGACCGCGGATCCTTATGAGGGATGGGAAGATGACGATGTGATCTACGGACGCGGCGGCTCCGACCAGGAAGGCGGAACAGCATCTGCCGTATACGCAGTGAAGATCATGAAGGAGATGGATCTGATTCCCGAGGGATACAAGATCATGGTGGTCGGATCTGTCATGGAAGAAGACTGCGACGGACTGTGCTGGCAGTATATCGTGAATAAGGACAAGATCCGTCCGGAATTTGTCATTTCCACAGAGCCGACGGACGGCGGCATCTACCGCGGACACAGAGGACGTATGGAGATCCGTGTTGACGTACACGGTGTATCCTGCCACGGCAGCGCTCCGGAGCGCGGCGACAATGCCATCTACAAAATGGCGGATATCATCCATGACGTACGCGCGCTGAACAACAACGGATGCGAGGATTCCACACAGATCAAGGGACTCGTCAAGATGCTTGATCCAAAGTACAACCCGGAGCATTACGAGGATGCCAGGTTCCTGGGAAGAGGCACCTGCACGGTCTCCCAGATCTTCTATACCTCTCCGAGCCGCTGCGCTGTCGCTGACTCCTGCGCGATCTCCATTGACCGCCGTATGACGGCCGGCGAGACCTGGGACAGCTGCCTGAAGGAGATCGAGGAGCTTCCGTCCGTGAAGAAGTATGGGGAGGATGTCAAGGTTTCCATGTACATGTATGCACGGCCGGCATGGACCGGAGAGGTCTATGAGACGGAAGCGTATTTCCCGACCTGGATCAACAAAGAAAGCGCAGCGCATGTGAAGTGCCTGACAGATGCGCATCTTGCTCTGTACGGCGACAAGAGAATGGGACCGGACAGCCAGAAAGAACTCCGTAACCGTCCGCTGATTGACAAGTGGACCTTCTCCACCAACGGCGTCGCGATCCAGGGCCGCTACGGAATTCCGTGCGTCGGATTCGGACCCGGCGCGGAGAGCCAGGCGCACGCGCCGAATGAGATTACCTGGAAGCAGGATCTGGTACGCGTCTGCGCAGTTCTGACGGCAGCGATCCCGCTCTATACGACAGAGGAAAAGACCGACGACGTGACAGTGTTCCGCGCCGGAAAGACAAACAACGAGATTCTTTGAGACCTGAACAGATCACGATTCGCAGAAAGTGAAAGGAAGGAAAGATGGATAAAGGATTACAGGCATTTATTGACAAGCTTGATACGCTGAAGTTCAGCGACATGTATGAGAATGATTTCTTCTTTACCTGGGATAAGACAGACGATGAGATCATGGCCGTATTCACTGTGGCGGATGCCCTCAGACATCTGAGAGAGCAGAATATTTCCACGAAGATCTTCGACTCCGGACTCGGCATCTCCGTGTTCCGCGACAACTCCACCAGAACCAGGTTCTCCTTCGGCTCTGCCTGCAACCTGCTAAGAGCCAGATCGCGCATGGCGAAACAGTGAGAGAAACTGCGAACATGGTATCCTTTATGGCGGATGTCATCGGAATCCGGGATGACATGTATATCGGAAAGGGCCATGCTTACCAGAAAACCTTCATGGACGCGGTGACGCAGGGATACAAGGACGGAATTCTGGAGCAGAAGCCTACGCTCGTCAACCTGCAGTGTGACGTTGACCATCCGACGCAGTGCCTTGCCGACATGGAGGAGATCATTCATTACTTTGGCGGCGTTGAGAACCTGAAGGGCAAAAAGCTTGCCATGACCTGGGCCTATTCTCCCAGCTACGGAAAGCCGCTGTCCGTTCCGCAGGGCGTGATCGGCCTGATGACCCGCTTCGGCATGGATGTCGTGCTTGCGCATCCGGAAGGATATGATGTTTTCCCGGAGTGTGAGGAGATCGCGCGCAAAAACGCGAAGAAGAGCGGCGGCAGCTTCACGAAGGTCAACAGCATGGCCGAGGCCTTCAAGGATGCGGATATCGTCTATCCGAAGAGCTGGGCTCCGTTCGCAGCCATGGAGAAGAGAACGGATCTGTACGGCAAGGGCGATTTCGACGGGATCGATGCACTGGAGAAGGAGCTGCTTGCGCAGAACGCGCAGCATAAGGACTGGACCTGCAGCGAAGAACTCATGAAGACGACCAGAGACGGGAAGGCACTCTATCTGCACTGCCTGCCGGCTGATATTACCGGAGTTTCCTGTGAAGCCGGAGAAGTGGACGCGTCCGTCTTCGAACGCTATATCGATCCGCTGTACAAAGAGGCTTCCTACAAGCCTTACGTCATCGCCGCGATGATCTTCCTGGCAAAGTGCAGGAATCCGCAGGAGACACTGAAGAAAATTGCTGAGAGAAACAAGCCGAGACTGTTCCAGTAATGGGCGAGGCAGGAGGAATTATGGCACACAGAGTAGTAATCGCACTGGGGGGAAATGCGCTCGGGAAGAACCTTCCGGAGCAGATGACCGCAACGCGGCTGACCGCGAAGGCGATCACGGATCTGATTGAAGAGGGTTATGAGGTCGTCATCGCGCATGGAAACGGTCCGCAGGTCGGCATGATTCAGAACGCGATGAGCGAGCTGGTTCGTTCCGATCCGGAGAAATATGTGACAGTTCCGCTGTCTGTCTGTGTCGCGATGAGCCAGGGGTATATCGGATATGATCTGCAGAATGAGATGCGGGAGGAGATGCTGGATCGTGGAATCGATGTCGGCGTAGCGACCGTGCTCACACAGGTCGAGGTGGATCCGGAGGATCCGGCCTTCCGGCATCCTACCAAGCCCATCGGCGCATTTATGACGAAGGAAGAGGCCGAAAAGCTGGTCCGTGAGAGGGATTACGATGTCATTGAGGACGCAGGCAGAGGATACCGCCGCGTGGTGGCATCCCCTCAGCCGGTGTCCATTATTGAGATTCAGACCATCAAGTCCCTGGTGGATACCAACCATGTCGTGATCGCCTGCGGAGGAGGCGGAATTCCTGTCTTCCGCACCAACGGTCATCACCTGAAGGGCGCGGCTGCCGTCATTGACAAGGACTTTGCCGCGGAGCGTCTTGCCGAAGAGGTAGACGCGGATACGCTGATTATCCTGACTGCGGTTGAGAAGGTCGCGATCCACTTCGGTAAGCCGGATCAGATGGAGCTGGATGATCTGAGTGTGGAACAGGCACAGCGATATATTGACGACGGGGAGTTCGCACCCGGCTCCATGCTGCCGAAGGTAGAGGCTGCGGTGCGCTTCGTCCGCTCAAAACCGGGAAGACGCGCGCTGATCACCCTGCTTGAGAAGGCACGGGACGGCATCAGCGGACATACCGGCACAATGATTCATGCGTGAGAATCGGGAAAGGAGTTACTGTCGTGGTAAAGATTGATCTGACCATCAACAAGGAAAACCTGCAGCATAATATCAAAAAGGCCAAGGAAAACAAGATTCTGATCCCAACGATTGATCAGATGATCCATCCGGAGCATACGCCTGAGAAAGTGAAGGAAGGATTGAAGAAGACCGGCCTGTGGGATGTGAATCCGCTGAACCTGTTCCGGATTACCTGGAAGAATGAACCAAAGGAAAGCGGCGGGCTGTATAACAAAGCGCCGAATTACATTGAGCTGCCGTCCTCTTTGACCGGCGTTCCCTGCCGTATCGTTGCCATGGTCGGAAAGTGGTTTCCTACCGGCTGCCACAAGGTAGGCGCTTCCTTCGGATGCCTGGCTCCGCGGCTTGTCACCGGACAGTTTGACGTAGAATCGCAGAAAGCGGTATGGCCGTCCACCGGTAATTACTGCAGAGGAGGCGCATTTAACTCAGCGCTTCTCGGCGCCAGAGGCGTCGCGATTCTTCCCGCCGAGATGAGCCAGGAGCGATTTGACTGGCTGCATGAGATCGGCGCGGAGGTCATTGCAACGCCCGGATGCGAGAGCAATGTCAAGGAGATCTTTGACAAGACGAATGAATTGAAGCAGGATCCGCAGTATATGATTTTCAATCAGTTTGCTGAGATGGGCAATCCGCTCTGGCACTACAATGTGACCGGAAATGCGCTTGCGGATGTTTTCGAGGATATGAAGCGGGAAGGCGACCGGTTCGCCGGTGCATGCTTCACCTCCGGCTCGGCAGGAACCATGTCAGCAGGAGACCGCCTGAAGGAACTGTATCCGGATCTGAAGCTTGCAGTCGGAGAAGCACTGCAGTGCCCGACGCTGCTGAACAACGGATTCGGCGGGCACAGGATCGAGGGAATCGGAGATAAGCATGTTCCGTGGATCCATAACGTCAGGAATACCGATATGGTGATTGACATTGACGACGAGGATTCCCAGAGACTGCTCCGTCTGTTCAACACGCCACAGGGACAGGCTTACCTGAAGCGCGAGCTGAAGCTGGAGGATGAGATGATCGAGCAGCTTACCTGGCTCGGCATCAGTGGAATCGCGAATGTCCTTTGCTGCATCAAGATGGCGAAATACTATGAGCTGACCGAAAAAGACGTCGTCGGAACCGTGCTCACGGACTCTGCCATTATGTATCGGAGCAGAATTGAAGAGCTGAACCAGATGCATGGCGCATACAATGAACAGGAGGCAAGGCTGGATCACTGCCTGCATATGCTCAATCTCAAGACAGACAATATGGAAGAGCTGACCTACGCAGCACGCAAGCGGATCCATAATCTGAAGTACTATACCTGGGTTGAGCAGCAGGGCGAGACGGTAGAGGACCTGAATGCGTTGTGGTATGATAAAGAAGGAACCTGGGATGCGGTTCATCATCAGGCGAAGGAACTCGATGAACTGATCAACGCGTTCAATGAGGAGAGCGGCGTGCTTGGCATGCTTTAATCCTGCGGTAATCGCTCTGCCTCTTTTGGCGCTTTCCCTGCACCGAAAGGCAGAGCCCTAACCATGATAATTGAAAGGGAGGTATCAATTATGCTTGAAAACAGAATCTATAACTTTTCCGCCGGTCCGTCCATGCTTCCCGAGCCGGTGCTGGTACGGGCACAGAAGGAGCTCCTCAATTATGAAGGATCCGGGATGAGTGTCATGGAGATGAGCCATCGCTCCAAAGTATATGACAAGATCATCTGCGACTGCCAGGAGAATCTGCGCAAGGTGATGAATATTCCGGATAACTACAAGGTTCTGTTCCTTCAGGGCGGCGCGTCCGGCATGTTCGCGGCTCTTCCGCTGAATCTGGCAAAGACAGGAACGGCTGACTATATCGTGACAGGAAACTTCTCCGGCGGCGCGTTCAAGGAAGGCAAGAAGTATCTGAAGGATGCAAGGTGTGCCGGGACGACGGAGTCCGAGAACTTTACCAGGATTCCGAAGCAGGAGGAGCTGACGCTGAATCCGGATGCGGATTATGTCCATATCTGCGAGAACAATACCATCTTCGGAACCAAGTGGCACTGGCTGCCCGAGACCGGGAATGTACCGCTTGTCGCGGACCTTTCTTCCTGCATTCTTTCCGAGCCGGTGGATGTGACAAAATACGGCGTGATCTACGGCGGCGCACAGAAGAACATGGCCCCTGCGGGCTTCGCGGTTGTGATCGTCCGGGAGGATCTGCTGGGAAACAAGAGCCCTCTGTGCCCGAAGATCTGGGATTTTACAACACAGGCGGACAAGAACTCCATGATCAATACGCCTCCGACCTATTCGATCTATATCTGCAAGCTTGTGCTTGACTGGATCCTGAATGAGATCGGCGGTCTGGAGAACATGAAGAAGAGAAATGAGGAAAAGGCAGCCATGCTGTATGATTACCTCGAGACAACTGATTTTTACAAGTCCGGCGTACAGAAGGACAGCCGTTCCATGATGAATGTCGTCTTCCGCACCGGAGACGACGAGATGGATAAGAAGTTTGTCGCCGCATCCGTCGAGCATGGGTTCACGAACCTGAAGGGTCATCGTCTTGTCGGCGGCATGAGAGCGTCGATCTACAACGCGATGCCGAAGGATGGCGTCGAGGCTTTGATTGCGTTCATGAAGGAATTTGAAAAAGCAAATCGCTGATGGCATCTGCTCCGTCCGCGGGCGGATCTGTTTTCCTTGTGGCAGATCCCTCCGGACGGAGTATCTTTTCCTCTGAGATTTGTGATTGGAATCAAAGCATCCGGTACGGGTGCTGAAGTTGATCGATACAGTTTAAGGGTGGAAAGGAGAATCAAAATGACGCGTATTTTGGCTTCAGACGGAATGGACAAAGCTGCTGTAGCCCAGCTGGAAAAGGCTGGCTATGAAGTTGTGGAACAGTTTTACGAGCCGGAGGAACTGAAGGAGAAGGTAAAGGAATTCGATGCTTTGGTTGTCCGCTCCGCAACAAAGGTGAGAGAGCCGATCATCGATGCGGCAGCGCAGGCCGGCAGACTTCAGCTGATCATTCGCGGCGGCGTGGGAATGGACAATATCGACGTGGAATATGCAAGAGAAAAAGGCATTACCGTAGCCAATACGCCTGCCGCCTCCAGCGCATCGGTCGCGGAACTGACGATTGCGCATATGTTCTCGCTTGCCCGCTTTGTGTACATGGCAAATGTTACCATGCGGGAAGGGAAATGGGAGAAGAAGGCGTACAAAGGAACCGAGCTGTGCGGAAAGACTCTGGGTCTGATCGGCATGGGGAGGATTGCGCGGGAGACGGCCTCCAGGGCAAGAGGCCTTGGCATGCATGTTCTGTATACCAACCGCTCCGGCGATCTGCCGGATCTGCCTTATGAATGGAAGACGATGGAGGATCTTCTGAAGGAATCGGATTATGTGTCTCTCCATATTCCCGCGAAGAAGGATTCTCCGGCGCTTCTGGACGCTGAGAAGATAGCCATGATGAAGGAAGGCGCCTACCTGATCAACACGGCGCGCGGCGTCTTAGTGGATTCGAACGCTCTGTGCGATGCCCTGGACAGCGGCCATCTGGCCGGCGCTGCACTGGATGTCTTCCCCGAGGAACCGTGCCTGGATGAGAGATTGCTCCACCATCCGAAGATCTCCCTGACACCGCACATCGGAGCTTCCACAAAGGAAGCGCAGAAGCGGATCGGCGAGGAGACGGTGAAGATTATACGCGGAATGTTTGACTGAGAAGACAGGAGAAAGAACATGTCATACACTTGGAACCAGCTGGGATTGAAGATCCCTCAGATCATGCTCCCGAAGGAGGGAACGGACTACGGAAAATGGGCTGTCGTCGCCTGTGATCAGTATACCTCTGATCCGGCCTACTGGCAGAGCGCGGAAGAGATCGTCGGGGACAGCCCGTCGACGCTCAGACTGATGCTTCCGGAGTTTTATCTCGGAAAACCGGACGAAGAACAGCGGATCGCGGATATCCGCCAAAGCATGAGAAAATATACAGAAGACGGAACGCTGCGCACGCTTCCGAAGGGCTGTATTCTGGTGAAGCGGACTGCGGAAGGCAGAAGCCGCCTGGGACTGGTGATCTGTGTGGATCTGGAAGCATTTGACTATCGTGCGGGCGCCAGCTCGCTGACCCGCTCCACCGAGAAAACCATTGTGGAACGGATTCCCCCGAGACTGAAGATCCGCAAGGGCGCCATGCTGGAGCTTCCGCATATCCTGATCCTGATTGATGATCCGGATCAGACTGTGATTGAGCCGCTGGAGCATGCCGGCGGCACACAGGTTTATGATACGGATCTGATGCTGGGCGGCGGCCACATTACAGGCACCTTCCTGAGCGAGGAAAAGATGAACGGAGCGCTTGCGGCGATGTCCGCGCTCTTTGACAAGGCGCAGAAGACCTACGGAACCGGGAAGGCCATGCTCATGGCAATGGGAGACGGGAACCATTCCCTTGCCACCGCAAAGGCCAGCTGGGAGGAGATCCGCTCACAGATTCCCCAGGAAGACAGGGCGTCTCACCCGGCAAGATATGCGCTGTGCGAGATTGAGAACATTCATGACGAAGGCATTGTCTTTGAACCGATTCACCGGGTCATGTTCGCGGACGGCAAGAATACCGGCGCCGGAATCATCGAGGAAGCCGCTGCTGTTTTGAAGACTCAGAACGGAGACTGTGTCATCGCCGAACAGGGAACGCAGGCACAGGAAGGACAGTATGCGATCCCCGTTCTGTGTGCGGAAGGCGAAAGGGTTCTCCTGATTGACCGACCGTCCTCCGGGATTGAGGTAGGCGCGCTGCAGAATGCCCTGGATGAGCTGGTACAGACAAAGGGATACCGGATCGACTATATCCATGGGGAGGACGCCGTCCGTTCTCTTGCGAAGGAGGAGGGGAATGCCGGGTTCCTGCTTCCCCCGATGGACAAATTCCGTCTGTTCCCCGCGGTCGCGTCCGACGGAGCGCTTCCGAGAAAGACATTTTCCATGGGAGAGGCAGTGGAAAAACGCTACTATATTGAAGCAAGGAGCCTGATATGAAGACAATCCATTTACAATATCTTGCCAATCATCTGCCGAAGACGGACGATCCCTACCTGAATCTGATGTCGAAGGAAGAAGTAACCAAAGCGCGCAATTTCCACAGAAGCTTTCCGCAGTACAAGGAAACGCCTCTTCAGGATCTGAAGAAGATGGCGGAATATCTTGGCGTGGGAAGAATCTGCGTGAAGGATGAGTCCTGGAGATTCGGCCTGAACTCCTTCAAGGTGCTGGGCGGGGCATATTCCATGGCAAAGTATCTGGCGAAGGAGATGGGCATGGAGATTACAGACCTGCCCTACAGCGTTCTGAAGTCGGAATCGTTCCGGAAGAAGCTCGGAAGCGCGGTCTTTATCTCCGCGACAGACGGCAACCACGGAAGAGGAGTCGCCTGGACGGCGAGGGAGCTTGGACAGCGCTGCATCATCCTGATGCCGAAGGGAACCAGCCAGTCTCGCGTGGACAATATCCGCGCGCTCGGCGCCGAGGTGACGGTGGAGGATCTGAATTACGACGAGTGCGTGAGAAAGGCGGCGTCCATGGCGGACCAGTATGAGCACGGCGTGATTGTGCAGGATACCTCCTGGGAAGGATATGAGGATATTCCGCTCTGGATCATGCAGGGCTATGCGGTGATGGCGGACGAGGCGGCCGAGCAGCTTCAGGAGCGTCCGACCCATGTGTTTGTGCAGGCGGGCGTCGGCGCGATGGCAGGCTCCTGCGTCGGATATTTCGCGTCCCTGTATCCGGACAATCCTCCTAAAATGATTGTCGTGGAACCGAATAAGGCGGACTGCATGTTCCGCGGCGCAAAGAAAGGGGACGGCTCCAGGGTGGTTGTCACCGGCGAGATGGATTCCATCATGGCAGGCCTTGCCTGCGGCGAGCCCTGCGCGCTTGGCTGGGATCTGTTCAAAAACCATGCGACGGGATTCGTCAGCGCAGACGACCTGATGACCTGCAGAGGCATGCGCATGCTGGCCGGAAATTTCAAGGAGGATCCGCATATCATCTCAGGCGAGTCCGGAGCCGCAACCTTCGGAGCCTTTGCCTCTATTATGCTGGAAGAGGA
>CADBZI010000058.1 GCA_902799015.1 uncultured Lachnospiraceae bacterium
CAGATCATGGGGATCCGCTTCCAGCTGAACTGAGGGGGTGCCGGTATGAACATTGCGGATAAGATGGAACGCGAGTCCAGACTGATGGGGAACATCGCATCCTGGATGCAGGAACATGGGGAGGTATTTTCAGACAGACAGCGAAGCAACGCTTACACCGGTATCCGAATTCGGGAGATCCTCTGGCGAGGACACACCTTCCGCATTGTGGATGTGGACGGAATGACCTGCCAGATCGAGCGGCTATAACAGCCGCCGACGTCAGGAAGCCGAGAGGCTTCTTTGGTCGTATATACACGATACAACCGCCTAATCTTTGTGCATATTATAAGCGGAAATACCGCAGATAAAGCTTGCTATTATTCGGCTTCAGAGTGATATATGTACATGCCGAAAGGCAAACGACAAAGATTTGGAGGGCGAAAACCATGATGAACGCTTACACGATGAGAAACCTGATGGAGCTGGGAAACTACAACACCAGCATCACCCGCGAGGCTTTTGAAGCCCACTTCACAAAGACGAAGGAGAGCGTCCGCTTCACCTTCAACGGCTGGGACGGCAAGAGCTACGACGGCGAGAGCCGCAGCGCGAAGGTCATCCGCACCAACCTTCCCGGATACGAAGAGGTCAGGCTGGTCAAGGTCGGAAAGCACCTTTGCTACATTGAAGAAGACACCAGCATCCTGGAGAAGGCCACCGGCGAAAAGCATCCGGAAGCCAGCTGGCTGGTTGAAGTGGAAAGAGCATAAGGAGGGCGGGATCATGGCAAGCAGAGCAAGAGCAGAGGGAAACTGCAATTACAGACTTTGGACCACCGAGGAGCTGATCGACGCTTACGCCTGGGAAGCGAAGCGGATCAACCAGGAGGATCGCAAACGGACACAGCAGCTGATCAAGCAGGAGCTGAAGCGCCGCTTCGATGCCACCCTTCGGCTCCTGGACGATGAGCAGACCACGGAGAATCCGAAAGGAACCTACAGGTACCTGCTGAACGAATAAGGCAGCAGCCCGGCAGGAGGCCCATGGCAGGGTCTTTTGCTCGTAGTAGAAAGCACAGTTTTTGCCAACGATCTTTGTGCGTATTATATCGCAGATATAACTTGCTATTTCCTCCGAGTAGAGTGATATATGTACATGCCAAAAGGCAAACGACCACGAAAACGGAGGAAACAACCATGACGATCAATGAAGCGATGAAAACCTACAGACTGCCGAACCCCACCACACCGGAAGACCTGGAATGCCACTGGAGCAAGGTTCTGAACTTTGGAGATAAGGTTCTCCTTGCCGGATATTACTACAGCGGAAAGGACAAGCCCTCCTACTTCGGAGCGGTTTACGAACACCTGGATGACGACATGAGCTGCGAAGGAACCATCGGGCTGAGGGCAGTCAGCAACACTGAATTTGAAGATGACGGCCATGCGATGGCATGGGCGATGAAACAATAAAGCAAGATACAGGGAAGACACTAAGCAGAGTCTACGGAATGATCCGCAGGCTCTTTTCTTTTGCAGATTTTGAAGGAGAGGAGGGATGCCAGATGGCGACCAGAGGGAGAAAACCGACGCCGACCGCGATCAAGGAACTGGAAGGCAATCCGGGAAAGCGCAAGATCAATGAAGCCGAGCCAAAGCCGGAGAAAAAAGCGCCTCCGTGTCCGAAGTGGCTGGAGCCGGAAGCAAAGAAGGAATGGCGGCGGCTATCCAAACAGCTGGAGCAGATCGGTGTGCTGACCGAGGTCGACCAGGCTGCGTTTGCATCCTACTGTCAGGCCTACGCCAGATGGAAAGAAGCGGAGGAGTTTATCACGCAGCACGGCACGATTGTGAAGACGCCTTCGGGCTACTGGCAGCAGGTGCCGCAGGTCTCCATTGCGCAGACCTATCTAAAAATCATGAACAAGATCGCGGAGCAGTTCGGCCTGACGCCGTCCTCCAGATCCAGGATCATTGCCGGCGCCGGTGAAAGCGCTGGGCCGGGTGATGATATGGAAGATCTGCTGGGAGGGAACTGATGGCGGCGAAAAAGAGCAGACCTGCAGAATATCCAACCTTGAAAAACTACAAGCCAACCCGTTTTATGCTGCCGGATTCCCATTATGACAAGATGCTGGCGGATCGGGCAGTTCGCTTTATTGAAAACCTCTGCCATACCAAGGGCCGCTGGAGTGGAAAGCCATTCTGGCTGCTGCCTTGGCAGGAGCAGATCATCCGAGATGTGTTCGGGGTTGTGAAGGAAGATGGGACACGGCAATTCCGAACAGCCTATGTGGAGATCCCCAAGAAGAACGGGAAGAGTGAGCTGGCAGCGGCCATTGCCCTGTATCTCCTGTATGCAGATAACGAGCCTTCAGCGGAGGTGTACGGCGCGGCAGCGGACCGGCAGCAGGCAAGCATCGTCTTTGATGTGGCCAAGCGCATGGTGGAAATGACCCCGGCACTCTTGAAACGCTCCAAGATCATGGCGGCGACCAAGCGCCTGGTGAATTACTCCAACGTGGGTTTCTATCAGGTGCTGTCGGCAGAAGTCGGAACCAAGCATGGATTGAATGTGTCCGGTCTGGTGCTGGACGAGCTGCATGCCCAGCCCAACCGTAACCTGGTGGATGTCCTGACCAAGGGCTCCGGCGATGCGAGAACACAGCCTTTGTACTTCCTGATTACAACGGCCGGTACAGACCGGAACAGCATCTGCTATGAGTATCATACCAAGGCAAAGGATATCCTGGAGGGCAAGCGCATCGACCCTTCCTTCTATCCGGTGATTTACGGACTGGATGACGGTGAGGACTGGAATGATGAGAAAGCCTGGTACAAGGCCAATCCCTCCCTGGGATACACCATTCAGATCGACCGTGTCCGGGATGCGCACCGGGAGGCACTTACCAATCCTGCAGAAGAGAATGTGTTCCGGCAGCTGAGATTGGATCAGTGGGTCGGCAGCGCCGTGGCCTGGATCCCGGAGCACATCTATGACAAGGGAGATATCCCGATTGATACCGCTTCCCTCAGAGGCCGTGAATGCTACTGCGGACTGGACCTTTCCAGTACCAGTGACATCACGGCTTTTGTGATGGTGTTCCCTCCGCAGCACGCGAACGATAAATACATCGTGGTCCCGCACTTCTGGCTCCCTCGTGAGACGCTGGATCTGCGGGTACGGCGGGATCACGTTCCCTACGATGTCTGGGAGAGGCAAGGTCTCTTCCATGTGACGGAGGGCAACGTGGTTGATTACAACTTTGTGCGTAAGACGATCAACGACTTAAACAAGGAGTTCAACATCAAGGAGATCGGCGTGGACCGCTGGAATGCGACACAGCTGATCACCGACCTGGAGGGCGATGGTTTCACCATGGTCCCCATCGGCATGGGCTTTAAGGACATGAGCCCCGGCATGAAGGAACTGTATAAGCTTCTGCTGGAAGGCAAGATCATCCATGGCGGCAATCCGGTGCTCCGATGGATGGCAGGGAATGTGGTCGCTGAGATTGATGCGGCAGAAAACATCAAGCCCAGCAAGAAAAAGAGCACCGAGAAGATCGACGGGATTGTCGCCTGGATCATGGGGCTGGACCGGGCGATCCGCCAGGAGCAGCAGGGCAGTGTGTATGACGACCCGGATCATGGACTGTGGGTATTCTGAGAATGGAGGAATCAAAGATGGACTGGAGAGAATGGTTTGGTTTCAGCAGGCCGAGGGATGCTCCTGAGAGGGAGCTGCCGAAGATTGAAGATAACGTCCGGGATTCGGGCGGTATTTTTGTTTTCGGGCAAACGCTCAGCGGAGAGCGGGTGGATGAAAAGTCCGCCATGCAGATTGCGACGGTGTACGCCTGTGTGCGGCTTCTGGCGGAGACGGTGGCCAGCCTGCCGCTTCACCTTTACAAATTTACCGAGAAGGGCGACGGAAAAGAAAAGGCCACCGAGCACCCGCTGTATAAGATCCTGTATCGGCAGGCCAATCCGGAGATGACAAGCTTCTCCTTCCGGGAAGCCATGATGACGCACCTGCTCCTGTGGGGCAATGCCTATGCACAGATTGTGCGAGATGGCAAGAACGGCATTCTTGGCCTGTATCCGCTTCTCCCGGAAAACGTGGAGATCGACCGGGCAGAGAACGGAGAGCTTTTTTATACCTACCATGCTTACACGGATGAAGTTCCCGGTGAGCATGATAAAGATATTATTTTCCAGCGCGACGAAATTCTGCACATTCCCGGCCTCGGATTTAACGGCCTGGTAGGTTTCAGCCCCATTGCCATGATGAAGAATGCCCTCGGCACCACGCTGGCGGTGGAAAAGTACGGCAGCTCCTTCTTTAAGAACGGCGCACAACCGGCCGGGGTGCTGGAGCATCCGGGTGTGCTGAAGGATCCGCAGAAGATCCGGGATAACTGGATGAATGCCTATGGCGGCGCAGGGAATGCGCACAAGGTGGCTGTGCTGGAAGAGGGCATGGCGTATAAACCGATCAGCCTGCCTCCGGAAGACAGTCAGTTCCTTTCTACCCGTGAGTTTGGAGTGGAAGAGATCTGTCGTATCTTCCGGGTTCCTCCGCATATGGTTCAGGATCTGAAGCGGGCAACCTTCAACAACATTGAGCATCAGTCCATTGATTTTGTGATGCACACGATCATGCCCTGGCTGGTGAGGATCGAGCAGGCAATCATTAAGGACGTGCTGATCGAGGAAGAGCAGGATACCTACTTCCCAAAGTTCAACGTGGATGGCCTCATGCGCGGCGATTATAAGTCCCGCATGGACGGCTATGCGGTGGGCTTCTCCAATGGGTTCCTGTCGCCCAATGATATCCGGCGACTGGAAAACATGGATCTGATTCCGGCCGAAGAGGGCGGTGACGATTACTACCTGAACGGCAGCTACACCAAGCTCAAGAATGCCGGGTCTGCCTACGGTGCAAATGCTGTGGCAGAGCAGGAGAAGACGGCAACAGAGGATCCGGAAGAGTCTGAGACAGACACACCTGAGGAGGATCTGCCCGGTGAAGAAGAGGAGGAACAGCGTGAAAGCAAAAACGCAGCCCAGCGCCATGCCCAGCGCAAGGCGCAGAGAAGAGGAGGAAACCGAAAGTGATGAAGTTTTGGAACTGGATTCACGATGACTCTGGCGGCAGGGTGCTCCGCCTGGAAGGACCGATTGATTCGGAATCCTTCTGGGGCGATGAGATTACGCCGCAGATGTTCCGTGATGAACTGTATGCGGAAGAGGGTGACATTACCTTGTGGGTCAATAGCCCTGGCGGTAACGTGTTTGCTGCGGCAGAGATTTACACCATGCTGCGGGATTATCCCGACAACGTGACGGTGCGGATCGCAAGCATTGCGGCCTCGGCTGCTTCCGTTGTGGCCATGGCCGGAAATGTGGTGCAGATGTCTCCCACAGCCCTAATCATGATCCACGATCCTTCCACCATCGCCATGGGCAATGCCAAGGATATGGAAAAGGCCATCACGACCCTGAATGAGGTCAAGGAGAGCATCATCAATGCCTATGCCTTTAAGACAGGCCTGACTCGAAACCGCATCAGTAAACTCATGAGCGATGAGACCTGGCTCAATGCCAAGAAGGCGGTGGAGCTGGGCTTTGCCGATGAGATTCTCTTTGAGAATAAACCCAGGACGGAGGAAGAGTCGGAGGAACCGGTCGAGGAAGATCATGATAAGGAGGAAGGCGCAGATGAAGGCAAAGAAGGCGGCGAAGAGGAAAAGAAGAAGCCCTTCCAGCTGGGGAATGCCATGTGGCAGTTCTCGTCCCGGCTCATGGGAGAAACCATTCTTAACCGAATCGGAGCGGAATGCAAACCTGAAGGCGAAGAGCCTGAACCGGAAGCCGGAGCTCCGGCACCGGAACCTGCCGAGGCAGGGGTGACTGATTCCTCCGAAGAGGAGAAGCCCAAAGCGCCGGTGATCGGCCTGGACGGCAAAACCGAGGACGGCGCGATGCCGTATGAAATCCTGAAAGACAAGCTGGAGTGGCTGAAATGATGCTGCCCCAGCTTTCTTTATGCCCCAAACACAATGACGACCGGAGCGAATTCTCCGGAGAAAGAGGTATCTCATGAATAAGATTATGGAACTGCGCAATAAGCGCAATACCCTTTGGGAGCAGACCAAGAATTTCCTGGAGGAACATCGCGGCGACAACGGTCTCGTGGAGGCTTCCGCCGTCGAGCAGTACAACAAGATGGCTGCGGATGTGCAGGCACTCGGAGCGGAGATTCAGCGTCTGGAGGAGCAGGCTGCTTTTGATGCCCAGCTTTCCCAGCCCACCACGCATCCCGTCACCAACAAGCCCATGAGCCGTAAGGCGGAGAATGTGGCTCCCACCGCGACTGACGAATACGCCGGTGCCTTCTGGAACATGATCCGCAACCAGGGCGATCAGTTCGCGGTTCGCAATGCCCTGTCTGTGGGCGAGGACACCGAGGGCGGCTATACCGTTCCCGACGAGTTTGAGCGCAAGCTCGTTCAGGCCCTGGAGGAGAATAACATCTTCCGTCAGCTGGCGACCGTCATCCGCACCAACAGCGGCACCCGCAAGATTCCCATCGCCAACGACACCATGGAGGCGCAGTGGATCGACGAGGGCGAGGAGATCCCGGAGACCAATACCAAGTTCGGTCAGACCACGCTGTCCGCATACAAGCTGGGCACCATGATCAAGATCAGCAATGAGCTGCTTCATGATTCTGCGTTTGACCTGGCTTCCTACATCGCCCAGCGCTTTGGCGTCTGCATGGGCAACGCCGAGGAGCGTGCTTTCTTCACCGGCGACGGTGACAAGAAGCCCCTGGGTATTCTGGCGGATGTCGGCGGCGCGGAGCTGGGTGTGACGGCTCAGGGCGAGGACCTCGTGACCTTCGATGAGATCTTCGATCTCTACTACAGCCTGAAGTCCCCGTATCGCCGCAGCGCTCAGTTCGTCTGCAACGAGACCCTGCTCCTGCAGCTGATGAAACTGAAGGACAAGAACGACAACTACATCTGGAAGCCTTCTCTGGATGTGGCCAAGCCCGACACCATCCTGGGCCGCCCGATCCGCACCAGCTCCTTCATGCCCGGCATTGCCAAGGGTGAAAAGGTCCTGCTGTTTGGCGACCTCAAGAACTACTGGGTGGCTGACCGTCAGAACCGCACCTTCCGTCGCCTGAACGAGCTGTATGCCCGTACCGACCAGGTCGGCTTCCTGACCACCCAGCGTGTGGATGGCCGTCTGATCCTGCCCGAGTCCGTGAAGGTGCTGAAGATGGCCGGAACTAAGGCTACCAACACCACCCCGACCACCGATCCGGACGACGGCGCGAACGGCTGATCGTTTGCAGGGAGCTGGGGAAGTACCTCAGCTCCATAAATTTTCGGAAGGAGGCTGATGTGAATGAGCCTGATTACGCTGACGGAAGCCAAGAATTATCTGCGGGTGGACAGCGGGATGGATGACGACCTGATCATCAGCCTCCTGTCTTCCGCAGAGAAGCTGGTCACGGATATTGCCCGGATGACAGCGGCAGAGTGGTGCGCGGTGTGTACGGAAGAGGCTGTGACCATTCGCGGCACAGACCTTGATGCGGCAGAGACAGCACAGCTGAAAGCGCTCCTGACATCTGCTGTTTACTTTTCCCTCGGATATCTGTATGAGCACCGAGAAGAAGCCAATCATCACGACCTGGTGATGACGATCCGGAACCTTCTGTCC
>CADBZI010000059.1 GCA_902799015.1 uncultured Lachnospiraceae bacterium
GGCTTTGCTCTGTTTGAAAATGTCTTCTACGTGCTGGGTTCAGACACCGCTTTCTTCATCGCGGCCATCCGTTCCGTCACCAGCATTCCGGGTCACTGCACCTTCGGCATCATGATGTGCATGGCGGAGCTTGCTGAGAAGCTTGGCTGCGATTACAAGGAGATGGTACTGAAGAACCATGTGGAGACCGGGTACCGGCTTGACATTCTGAAGGGCCTGGGAGAGGGCCGTGAAGGAAATGTAGTGCCGGTTGGATCCTGCGGTCTGAGAGAGGCGGTTCTGCAGGGTTGTGATATGATCCGCTGGGGCGTGAAGGAAACCAGCGATGATCCGGATGTAAAGATCGGCAAAGGATTCGCTATGATCATGCAGGGATCCGGCCTTCCCGGTCTGGATCACTCGGAAGCCATCGCGAAGATGGAGACAGACGGTACAGTCATCCTGAACAGCGGCTGCGCTGATATCGGCACCGGTCTGGATACGATCTGCGCGAAGGTTGTCAGTGAGATCATGTGCATGCCGATGGAGCATATTACCGTTTTGTCCGGCGATACAGACGGATCCGTATTCGATACGGGCTCCTATGCCTCTTCGGGAACCTTCTTCTCCGGGAACGCAGCGGTTGTGGCCGCAAAAGGCTTAAAGGAGAAAGTGCTTGAGGAAGCCGCGTTCCAGATGGAAGAGGCGAAGAAAGACCTGGAACTGAGAATGCCGGGTGAGGTCTATTCGAAGAAGAGCGGCAGGACACTGACCTACGCCCAGCTGTCCCACACCGCCTGCAGTGGAACGGGACACGGCACGATGGTCTATCATGGAACCTTCGTCACCGCCGCTTCATCGGTCCCCTACGGCGCACATTTCGCGCAGGTAGCGGTCAATACCAGAACCGGCGAGATCGAAGTTCAGAAGTTCTATGCGCTGCAGGATGCAGGAACACCGATCAATCCGGAGCTGGCGCTGTGCCAGATGTATGGCGCCGCGCTGAAGTCTATCGGTCATTCGCTGTATGAAGGCATGATTCTGGACAAAGAAGGACATTGTGTAAACGCCAATATGACCGACTACGGCGTACCGATGATCTACGAACAGCCGGAAGACTTCAAGGCAGTTCTGATCGATGTGGATGACGCGGACGGACCATTCGGCGCCAAGTCGATCTCCGAGATCGCCTGCAACGGCGCAGCCCCCGCGATCGGCATTGCAATTCATGACGCAGTAGGCGTGTGGATGGAGAACTGGCCGATGACACCGGAGAAGATCCTCCGGAAGCTGGGCAAGATCGGGGGCTGAATAAGATCAGAGGCTGAACAAGGAATGATACTCCCCGCCGCAATGAATCAATCTGGTATTCTCCGGATTGGAAAGCGGCGGGGAGTTTTTGTCTTCCCGGATTGGGACCCCGCCTGCGGCTGCCCCTGTACTCAATTAATGGCGGGGAAGGATAAGAAAGATAAGAGCATCCACCGCAAATACTTTGTTCTAGCCTGACAGTATGGTAGAATAACCGCCTGGCAGTATGCTAAAATAATTCAATAGCCCAAAAAGATTCGAAGCATAGCTAAAATGGAGGTGACAAAAGATGGGTAAGCTTGGCAAGAAGAATAAAGACAGCAAGGAAGCGGCAAACAAGAAGATCGCGCAGCAGCTGGCTGCACTGAAGAGAAAGCAGGCTGCAAAGAAGAAGTGAGGATTGTGTCTATGACAGCAAAGCTGGCGCTTCCTGAAGAGATTCTCCTCTCAGTGGAAAAACCGGAGCGATATCTGGGAAACGAAGTAAATTCCGTTCATAAAGACAAAACAGCTGTCGATATGCGGTTTGTCATGTGTTTTCCGGATGTCTATGAGATTGGCATGTCGCATCTCGGCATCCAGATTCTTTATGAAATGTTTAACGCAAGATCCGACACCTGGTGTGAGCGGGTCTATTCTCCATGGGTGGATCTGGACAAGGTTATGCGTCAGGAGAAGATTCCTCTCTTTGCACTGGAGTCTCAGGATCCGGTCAGAGAGTTTGACTTTCTGGGTATTACTTTGCAGTACGAGCTGTGCTACGCGAACATTCTGCAGATTCTGGACCTGAGCGGAATTCCTCTTAGAGCCATCGACAGATTATCGGTTATGCAGACAGAGCCTGGCTGTGTACGTTCTAATCGAGAGGACAGTTCCTGTAATTCAGATCTATACCCTGAGGATAGTTCCTACCGTTCAGCGGGTCAGTCTGTTTTGGACGGGACCATCGAAGGATTGAAGGTCGGTGAGGGTGCTCCCATCGTAATCGGCGGAGGCCCCTGTGCCTATAATCCGGAGCCGATCGCAGAGTTCTTTGATCTGTTTTATATCGGAGAGGGCGAGACCGTTTATGACAGGCTTCTCGATCTCTATAAGGCATGCAAACACAAAGGCGCATCCAGGCTTGAGTTCCTTCGGCAGGCTGCGCAGATCCCCGGGATCTACTGTCCGCTGTTCTATCAGCCGACCTACCGGGATGACGGTACCCTTGCGTCTTTCGCACCGACAGAAGAAGGAGTGCCGAGACGTATTCAAAAACAGGTTGTGAAAGATCTGGACCAGAGCCCATTTCTCAAAAAACCGCTGGTGCCGTTTATGCAGGTTACGCAGGACCGTGTTGTGCTTGAGGTGCAGCGTGGCTGTATCCGCGGATGCCGGTTCTGTCAGGCCGGCATGATCTACCGCCCGACCAGAACCAAGAGTCTGGACACGCTGAAGCGCAACGCTGACCAGCTTCTGGCTGAGACAGGACAGGAAGAGATCTCTCTGAGCTCGCTTTCCACAAGTGACTATCCCGAGCTGAAGGGACTGGTCAATTATCTGATCGAAAAACACGGAAAGACAAAGAATATCAACATATCCCTGCCTTCCCTGCGCATTGATGCATTTTCTCTGGATGTCATGAGCAAGGTGCAGGATGTGAAGAAAAGCTCTCTGACCTTTGCGCCGGAAGGCGGTTCCCAGAGGATGCGGGATGTGATCAATAAGGGGCTGCGGGAAGAAGACATTCTGCGCGGTGCAGCAGATGCGTTTCGCGGAGGCTGGAATAAGGTGAAGCTGTACTTTATGCTGGGCCAGCCGACCGAGACGGAGGAGGACCGCAGGGCGATTGCGCAGCTTGCGGAGAAGATCGCGGAACTCTATTACGATACGGTTCCAAAGGAGAAGCGGAACGGAAAATGCATGATCACCATTTCCACTGCGTTCTTTGTACCGAAGCCATTTACCCCATTCCAGTGGGCAACCATGTTTACCCCAGAGGATTATCTTTCCTTTGCGCATACGGTCAATGAGGAGGTCAAGGCAAGCCTGAATCATAAGTCCATCCGCTATAACTGGCATGAGGCTTATGTCACGGTTCTCGAAGGACTGCTTGCCCGGGGAGACCGCAGGGTGTCCGGTGCGATTGAAGCCGCTTACAGAAAGGGTGCGCTGTTTGATGCGTGGACGGAGCACTGGGATTGGAAACGCTGGACGGAGGCAATGGAGGAAACAGGAATCGATCTGTACTTCTATACCAGACGTCAGCGTGCAGAGGGTGAGCTGTTCCCCTGGGATTTCATTGACGCGGGGCCTTCCAGAAAATTCCTGCTGGACGAATGGCATAAGGCAATGCGCGCGGAGGTGACTTTGAACTGTCATATGTCATGCAGCGCATGCGGAGCGGCAAAGTTTGGCTGCGGCGTCTGTTATAACACGGAGAACGGGGAGAAAAAGGCGAGAGCAGTCACCGGACAGACATATCTGTATCCCGTTGCGGACTGCAATCCGGTACCGGGAATTCGGATGGATCTGTCCGATCAGGATGGCGCAGAGGAATAATTGTATTGCAAAGTTGATGCAGAAGTATTTTTGTAATAATGAACAATAGCTGGAACATTATTTGCAGCAATAGCCTAAAGCAGGAGGGTTCATGAGAGTCCGTGTAAAGTATTCCAAACAGGGACTGATGAGGTTTATCGGCCATCTGGACATGATGCGCTATTTTCAGAAAGCATGCCGCAGAGCCGGAATCGACGTCACCTACACCGAAGGACTGAGTCCGCATATGTCCATGTCATTTGCGCTCCCGCTGGGGGTCGGCATGACCAGCGACTCGGAATATGTCGATGTTGATCTGGTGAATCCCATGACTGGAGAGGAGATCATCGAAAGACTGAACCGGTCCGTTCCGGAAGGGATTCATTTTATAGAAGCCAGGCAGATCCCGGTCGGAAAAGCATATAAAGGTATGACGCTGGCAGCGCGTGCGGACTATACCCTTCGGCTGAAGGATGAAAAGATTGATTGCTGGGATCCTTCCTGGAAGAAGGATTTCCTTGCATGGCTGGAGAATCCTGAGATTCTGGTGATGAAAAAAGGAAAAAAGACAGAAAAGGAGATCAATATCCGTCCGCTGATCTACGAAGCGAGGTTTGCCGGTTCAGACCTGATTCTGGGACTGAGCGCCGGACTGGACAGGAATATCCGTCCGGAGCTTGTCATGAAGGCATTTGCGGAGCAGACCGGCAGGCAGTTTGTTCCGTCGATGTTTCGGATCAACCGGGATGAAGTATATGCGGATCTTTGCAAAGAGGGGAATCACCGCTTTGTCTCTCTGATCTCCATGGGGGAGATCATTTCCTGGGTCATCTCTTTTTTGCTGGATGACGCAGGCCACGCAGTTGAGATTCATGTGGATGATCCGGCGCAGGGTCCCAAGATCGGGGATATCTATATCGGACTGGTACAGAAAGTCGCAAAGAATATCAATGCCGCTTTTGTGGAGCTGGTTCCCGGCATCAACGGGTACCTGCCCTTCGATGAGATTGTCTGTCCGATCTATACTTCCAAAGGCCCGAGTCCCGAGATTCAGGCAGGTGACCAGCTTGTCGTGCAGATCACCCGGGAGGCTTTCGGGCAGAAGGATCTTTCCCTGTCAACGAAGATTACGCTGCAGGGGAAGCATACGGTGCTGATTCTGGGCGGTATGGGTCTGGGCGTTTCGAAGAAAATACCGGATGAATTGCGGCAGGAGCTGAAGGATCGGGTTCTCAGCTCTGAAGCGTTTGACCACATGCAGAAGCGTATTGGTCCCTGCCAGCTGGTGGTGCGCACCAGCGCCGGAGAACTGCTTCTGAGAGCATCGAAGAAAGAGGGGGCAACGGTTTCCGGTAAGGAATCGTACGAAGAAGCCGACAGGACCGGCAATTGCGCGGGGGATTCGGAAGACGAACCGGATCTGTTCAGAGAAGAGATCCTGGACGATATCGCTTCACTTGAAGCGGAAATGATTGACCTGAAGCTCAAAGCACCTTACCGGAGTGTACACTCTATTCTGAAAAAACAGCCGCCCCGCTGGCTCACAAGAATTCATCGTCTTTCCGTGCTGGAGACAGATGCCGTAATCACGGATGACCATAGTCTCTATCGTCAGATGATGCAGTCATTAGAGGAATACGGAAAGAGTGATCTGAAGATACGTCTGTACTCAGACGCTCAGGTTTCTATGGAGAAGGTCTATTCGCTGGAAAGAGAATGGGACCATGCGCTGAGCAGGAGAGTAAATCTGAAGAGCGGCGGCGATCTTGTGATCGAGTCTACGGAAGCGCTCCATATCATAGATGTCAATTCCGGACGCTCTCAAAGTACGAAACAAAAAGAAGAAGCATTGCTTGCAGTCAATCTGGAAGCAGCAAGGGAGGCTGCCAGGCAGATTCGTCTCAGGAATCTGTCCGGCATCATTGTGATCGATTTCATTAACCTGAAGAATCAGAAGAATTCCCTGCGTATTCTCGATGAACTGAGGCGTGCGGTGCAATCCGATCCGGTCAGGACGAGCGTGGTTGACATGACGAAGCTTGGTCTGGTGGAAATGACCCGGCAGAAGATTGAGGTGCCGCTTGCAGAAGCAGTGCAGTCCTTCCTGTAATCATCCGGTTCTGCATAGACGAAGAATGCTTCCGGCACAGAGAACATTATGAGCGATCGTACATTTATTACACATCCGATCCCGCCTGTTTACGACAGCGAATCCAGGATCCTGATCCTTGGCAGCTTTCCTTCTGTCAAGTCCCGGGAAGCAATGTTCTTCTACGGACATCCGCAGAACCGGTTCTGGAAGGTCGTCGCAGCCCTCTTCGGGGAGCGTGTACCAATGCGCATTCCCGAGAGAAAAGCATTTTTGCTGCGCAATCATATCGCTGCCTGGGATGTGATTGCCTCCTGTCAGATCAGGGGCTCTTCAGATGCCAGCATCAAGGATGTAACCGCAAATGATCTGCGTCCGATACTTGAGGCGGGACAAATCCGCAGGATCTATGTAAATGGTCGTACCGCAGAGAAGATGTATCAGAAATATACTGAGCCGGTGACAGGAATACCCTGTATCTGCCTTCCTTCAACCAGTCCGGCAAATGCGGCCTGGAGTATGGAACGGCTGATCAGCGCCTGGAGCAGAATCAGAGAAGCGGAATGATACCCTCAGAAAGAAAGAACGGAGGCCGGAAGATGAAACTGTATCATGGCAATATCGTTTACTCCAAAACGAGAGAAGAACTCGTCGAATGCCAGAACAGCTACATTGCCGTTCAGGACGGTGTGGTTGAGGGGATCTATCCGGTACTCCCGGAAAAATTCGCAGGCCTTCCGGTGACAGATTACGGGGAAGGCATCCTCATTCCGGCATTTTCGGATCTTCACGTCCACGCGCCGCAGTATCCGCAGCGTGGAACCGCTATGGATGCGCTGCTGTATGACTGGCTGCACGGCTATACCTTTCCGCTTGAGTCAAAGTACAAGGACCTTGCCTTCGCGCAGAAGGTATACGATGCCTTCGTGGAGGATATGATTGCGCACGGTACCATGCACGCTGTCGTATTCGGGACGATTCATCCGGAAGCGACCGGATATCTCATTGAGCGCATGGAAAAGGCAGGGCTTCACGCATTTGTCGGGAAGGTCAACATGGATATGGACAGTCCGGAATATCTGTGCGAAACGGTCGAGACATCTTTGAAGGAGACCGAACAGTTTCTGGAAAAATACATGGAAAACAAAACGGCGAAGCCGATCCTTACGCCAAGATTTGCACCGACCTGCAGCTGGAAGCTGCTGAAGGGACTCGGCGAGATCGGAAAGAAGTATCAGGTTGGCGTGCAGACGCATCTGGTGGAATCCAGGTGGGAAGCAGAGCACTCCGTACACCTGTATCCGGAGTGCGGGAGCGATACCGGCATCTATGAGCATGCAGGTCTTCTGGGAAATGGCCCTGTGATCGGCGCTCATTTTATCTTCCCCCGGGAGGATGACATCCGCCTGCTCAAAAAGTATGGCGGCTACGCGGTGCAGTGTCCGGACTCCACGCTCAATATCATCGCCGGCATCATGCAGACAGGAGCATTGTCGGACAGAGGCGTCAACATCGGACTCGGAAGCGATATTGCCGGTGCAGCCAATCTGGGCATCTACAGCCAGATTGCGCGGTCCGTACAGCTGTCCAAGCTTAAGGAATTCTATGAGCCGGAAGGAAACCGAACGATCACATTTGCCCAGGCATTCTGGATGGGAACAAAACACGCAGGAGCGCTGTTTGGAAATGTGGGAAGCCTGGAGCCGGGCTATCAGTTTGACGCACTGGTGATCGATGGAATCACGGATCCCTTCCATGCCCTCACGCCTTCCCAGAGCATAGAACGTTTTTGCTATCTCGGCGAAACAGGCCACATCAAGGCAAGATATCTGGCCGGAGAAGCGGTCTGACCCGGGGCATAAACAGCACGATGAATCGAAAACGATTGCGACAGGAAAGATGGCATTTACTTTAACATAAACTTAAAATAGTAACGAACGTTTGTAACAAAGGTGAAATAAAAACCCTGTATAATAAATTCGACAAACGGATCACGAAGCTGTGATCCGGGCACAATTTACCAATGCAAAAACAAGGAGGGCAAAGAAGTATGACAAGATCAAGAAGACTATTGGTAATGCTGATTGCTGCAATGTTAATTATGGCAATCCCCGGAACCGCATTCGCTGCGAAGAAGAGCAAGGGCGGCAAATATGTACCGACCAGCGGAGTTAAGTACTATCTTGAAGATGGGAAGTGGGAACAGTCGAAAGAAACGTTGGCTGCTGTGTTTGATAAGTCCGGAAAAGTCAGATCTGTTCAGAATAAGGGCGAATCCTGGTCTGAAACCACTACCTATGTATGGAAAGGTGAGAATCTCAGATCTTATAGTTATGCTTACACAGGCACATCATACTCTTATACAACCAACACAGAGTACACTGTCAAGAAGAAAAAACCGAGCAAATATAGATATACCTATACGGATGTCGACGATGGCGAAACATACAGTGGTTCTACGGAAGCTGTTTACAGATGGGGCAAAAAAGACGGATCTGTCGCATACAGCTATCGGAACAAAGACAATGTTGAGACAGGAAGAGGTGCCGATATCATCACTCTGAAAAAGGGAAAGAGAGCTTTTGTGTGGAACTCGAATACTTCCTACACTTATTACAAGAATGGTCTGCTGAGATCGGTTTCCAGACCTGACCTGGACGGGAAAGGTTATAACACCACAGAATATGATCAGTATGGATATCCCGTTAAGTATGAAAATGTCGATATTGATAGTGATGGCTCCAGTGATTGGAACAGAACCAATTATACCTGGACTTATGATCCCAAGACAAAGTGCCCGACTGAGGTTGTAGTAACCGAGACTTATAGCGATAATGCTACTCCTTATACTTACAAATGGGTATTCTCCAATCCTATGAAGGTTAAGAAGGTCAGAAACTGTGATGCATTTGGCAATCAGGTATGGCTTGGATTCTAATCTGTTTTCTGTTTTGAGAGAAGTACTCTCAAATACAAAAGAATAGGGTAAAGCGCTATTCTGGCGGCCGGCTGTTTGCCGGCCGTCTTTTCTGCTTTTTGGGTTTTTCATGAATTTGCGGTTGACGTTTCGTGAAACAGTATGGTATATTCCTTGGGTATGCCGCTCAGCGGGGCTTAAGTGTGTCCTTTTTACCGGGATACCGCCGAAGCTGGCGAGTTTTTAAGAATGGGAGGAAACCCAGATGTACGCTATTATCGCAACAGGTGGTAAACAGTACAAGGTCGCGGAAGGCGACGAGATCAGAGTCGAAAAGCTTGGCAAGGACGAGGGAGAGAAGGTTGTCTTCGATCAGGTCCTGGCAGTCAGCACCGATGATGGTCTGAAGGCCGGCGCGGATGTTGCTTCCGCAACAGTCGATGCATCGGTCGTGGCGAACGGTAAGGCGAAGAAGGTCATCGTTTATAAGTATAAGCGCAAGACCGGCTATCACAAGAAGAACGGCCACAGACAGCAGTACACGCAGGTTAAGATCGAGAAGATCAACGCCTGAACCGGAACCTCAGGGGATCCGTATGATCACAGTCAGTATCTATCAGCTTGAAACCGACCTCATCTGCGGCTTTTGCTATGAAGGGCATGCGGATGCGGGAGAGTATGGTTACGACATTGTCTGCAGCGCTGTGAGCGCGCTTGCAATCGGATGTGTGAATGCGCTGGAAGCATACACACAGGCAGAGTTTGATGAAGATGCGGCTGAGGACGGCGGTTACCTGAAAGTCATGCTGAAGCCGGAGACAGTGCAGGATCACGATGCACAGCTTCTTTTGAAGTCTATGGTGCTCGCGGTCAGTCAGATGGCTGAAAGTTATCTGGAGAATCTCCGGATCAGACACATCGAAAGAAAGAATTACGGGAGGTAAAAAATTATGCTTAACATGAACCTTCAGTTCTTCGCTCATAAAAAGGGTGTCGGTTCCACAAAGAACGGCCGTGATTCCGAGTCCAAGAGGCTTGGCGCCAAGAGAGCGGACGGACAGTTTGTAAAGGCAGGAAATATTCTGTACAGACAGCGCGGAACCCATATTCATCCGGGCGAGAACGTTGGACTTGGAAAGGATGACACTCTGTATGCGAAGGCAGACGGAATTGTTCATTTTTCAAGACTGGGCAAATATCGCAAGCAGGTTTCCATCATCGTGAGAGAAGAAGCCGAGGCAGCTGCGGAATAAGCCGGAATTGTCAAGCAAGAGCCTGGTGCGGGTACGCAAAGTATCCGCACTTTTTTTAACAGTGAGGAATCTGATATGTTTGCTGACAGAGCGAAGATTATGATCCGTTCCGGAAAAGGCGGAGACGGACATGTGAGCTTTCGGAGAGAAAAGTTTGTGCCTGACGGAGGACCGGATGGCGGAGACGGCGGAAAAGGCGGGGATGTGATCTTTGAAGTGGATGGAAATACCAACACGTTAATCGCCTATCGTCATCACAGGAAGTTCTCTGCCACGGATGGCGAGGCAGGGAAAAAGAAACGTCAGCACGGAGCAGATGGAGAGGATATCATCCTGAAGGTTCCGGAAGGAACCGTTGTCAAGCTTGCCCAGACCGGTGAGGTAATTGCCGATCTGTCCGGCAAGAACAGGAGACAGGTCATTCTGCAGGGCGGAAGAGGCGGAAACGGGAACATGCACTATGCAACTTCCACCATGCAGGCGCCTACTTATGCCCAGCCCGGTCAGGATGCGAGAGAGCTTGAGGTCCAGCTTGAGCTGAAGCTGATTGCCGATGTAGGGTTGATTGGTTATCCGAATGTCGGGAAGTCAACGCTCCTTTCCAGCGTGACAAACGCCAATCCCAAGATCGCGAATTATCATTTTACAACCCTGGAGCCGAATCTCGGCGTGGTGGATCTTGGAGACGGCCAGGGATTTGTGATGGCGGATATCCCAGGGCTGATCGAAGGCGCAAGCACAGGAGCCGGTCTGGGACATGAATTTCTCCGGCATATCGAGAGATGTAAGATTCTGGTGCATGTGGTGGATGCCGCATCTGTCGAAGGAAGAGATCCGGTAGAAGACATCTACCGGATTGATGAAGAACTCGCCGCCTACAATGTATCTCTGGAAAAAAAGCCCCAGATTATTGCAGCCAACAAATGCGATGCCATCTATCAGCCGGAAACAGCAGAGGAAAGCACAGACAATCCGGTAGACCGCATCCGGGCGGAATTTGAGCCAAAAGGCGTGAAGGTATACCCGATCTCGGCAGCCACCGGAGAAGGCGTGAAGGAACTGCTGTACGCGGTCTATGAACTCCTGCAGACCGTGCCGAAGGAAGTAGAAGTCTTCGCGCAGGAATACTTCCCCGAAGAGCATATCCCCGGAAACAATCTGCCCTTCACCGTGTGGAAAGATGAAAAGGAGGAACACCTCTTCCACGTGGAAGGCCCGAAAGTCGAGAAGATGCTAGGCTACACCAATCTGGAATCCGAAAAAGGCTTCCGCTTCTTCCAGAACTTCCTGAAAGACACAGGAATCCTGAAAGAACTGCGCAGCCTCGGCGTAGAAGACGGCGACACCGTTAAACTATACGAGCTCCAGTTTGAATATTATGAATAAACGTTCCCATTCACGGCCGCTCAGTGAACAGATCCCTGACACGTCAAGCCCGAAGGGCTTGTAAGGGGAAGGGATCTGTTCACTGAGCAAGCCCGCGAAGCGGGAACTTCCCGAAAGCCGTGAACAGAAGCTGCGAAGCAGCGACGGATGTGCGAAGCACAGACGGTTCACGGCTTGCAGGGAAGAGGCCGTGAATGCTTTTTCGGATGTGCGAAGCACAGTTGACATCTTTCCGGCCCGGTCATAGAATTACGAGAGGCTGCCGGATCATACGGACAGCCAGCTATGAAGCAGATAACTTTCCGCCTATCACCAGAGCGGATCAACAGGATGTTCTTCGGAGGATCATCAGAATGGCAGTTTCATACAATCACAAAGCGATAGAAGAAAAATGGCGCAAAGAGTGGGAGGAACACCCGATCAACATCGAGGGAGATAAGAAAAAGTATTACTGCCTCGACATGTTTCCGTATCCATCCGGAAACGGACTTCACGTTGGTCACTGGAGGGGCTATGTAATCTCCGACGCATGGAGCCGCTATAAGATGATGCAGGGATATTACCTGATCCATCCGATGGGATGGGATGCATTCGGTCTTCCGGCGGAAAACTATGCCAT
>CADBZI010000060.1 GCA_902799015.1 uncultured Lachnospiraceae bacterium
TAACTCGATGGAACGCCGTGTGCGGTGAAAGCCGCATGCACGGTGCGAACCGGGGGAAAAGCCTGAGCCTTAACAGGCAGAGGCTTACCTATCGGTATTTAACCAGGCCTCGGGCGACCGGCAGATCCTGGCAAAGCAGCTGAATATCTCGCCTTACCAGCTCTCCTACGTGACCAACAGCGGCGAGGGTGAAGGACTTCTCTTCTACGGAAATATCATTATTCCGTTTAAGGACCGGTTTGATAAGAACCTGAAGCTCTATGCCTATATGACCACCAAGCCTGAAGAGGTGCAGAAACGCAAGGAGGAGGAAGAAAAAGCAGAGGCCAAAGCAGCAATGGAAGAAGAAGCGATCCGGGCGTTCCGGCGCAGGACGGAGGTCTGGCAGCCGGCGGATGGGGACCCAGAGGATCTGAAACAGGAAGCATTTCTGGAGAAGAAAGATACCGGACCGGCAGTGGCGGCATCAGATGAAAAACCGGCTGCGGAGAAAGAGATCCCGTCCCTGAAATTGCCGGAGGCTTTCGGAACAAAGCCGGCAGCACTGACGGAAACCGTGAAGCCCCGCCGGCCGAAAAAGCCGTTCGTCTGGACCCCGGGTGAACTGGAGGACGAGGAGTACTGGCTGGATGCGGATCTGCCGGAGGAGCCTCTGGATGAGGAAAACCCGGACAGGTATTATATCCTGCCGGATGACGACGATGAGGAAAACTGATGACTGAGTTCGGGAGGACGATGGACGATGAGGAGATGGCTGCAGGGAATCCTGCTGATCATATCGGTGATCTTGATCTCCATTGCGATTTATTCGCTGATGGGGATGTTCGGGGATTACCGGAAAGAACATGACATGCATGAGCATCTGAAACGGATCCATGAACAGGAAAGGGAGCCGGCCGAACCGGAAGGTGACAGCGGCGCAGGAAAAGCTTCGGAAGATACGGCCGAAACAGAAGAAGTGATTGTGATTGACGAGGGCCTGCTTGCTCTTCACGAGGAAAACCCGGACTGCATCTACTGGATCCGGATCCCGGATACGCAGATCGACTATCCGGTCATGTACCATCCACAGGAGAAGGATTACTACCTGAAGAAAGATTTCTATGGCGAGTACGCATACGCCGGAAGCATTTATCTTTCCGATTACTGCAATCCGGAGGAAAGCGACAACCTGATCCTGTACGGGCACCACATGAACAACGGTTCCATGTTTGCGGATCTGGATAAGTACAAGGATCCTGAGTTCGGACGGGAGCACGACCGGATCGAGCTGCAGACGCTGCACGGCGCGGAGTATTACCGGGTGATCGCTGCGTTTGCAGTGCCCGTGTATACGGGAAACGACTTCCTGTTCTACGGCTTTACGAAGGCGGAAAGCAGGAAGGAATACGACAACTTCATAAAGGAATGCAGGGAGAGATCCCTGTATGAGATGGAGAAGACCGCTGTATATAAGCAGCGGCTTCTTACGTTATCGACCTGCGAATACAGCCACAAAAACGGCAGGATGGTCGTGGTGGCTGTGCAGGAGGACTGAGGAAAAGACGGAAAGGATGGCGGAAGTCATACCGCCGGAAAGGAAAGAAATGATGAGAATGAATAAGAAGAATCACGCAGCAGCTGCTAAAAGGGCGGCAGGCAGGAAGAAGGACGGCTTCTCTAAGAATGACTTCAAAAAGAACCCCTTCGTCAACCTGAAGGAAGATCCCGAAAGAAACCGCGCCGGAGAAAACCGGACAAAGCATATGGAGAGAAAAGAAGCCGAGCAGATCGCAGAGATGATCGGATCCGTTCTGGAAGGGATCTTCGGAGGAAACAAAGATGGCGGCATGCATCCCATGGTTGGTGTGATCGAGCTGGATCCGGAAAACATGCTGTCCATGGAGATCCGGGATTTAGAGAACCAGACTGAGAAATACCGCAGGGAGATTGCCGAAAAGCGCAGGAAAATAATCGGGAAGAGCAGAGAAATATCCGGCAGGATCAGGGAACAGAAGGAAAAGGAACCGGCCATGCCGCACTGGGACGGCTGTGGGGAAGAAGTGTTTCTGGAAATGCTGATGGATCTGAACTTTATGGCGGAGATGATTCTGGAAGCAGACCATTTGATGAGGATGGTCAGCGAGGAAGGTGTCGATCCGGAGAATGCCAGATGCGTCACATACCTGAGTGTCCGCGATGCCGGCGAGATCATGGAAAAATGGGATAAATACCGCAGATGTGAGATCTGATCCGGTAATCCCGGAAGGGAGGATTTTGAATGGCCGGAAAGGAATTTAAGGCGAAAGCCCGGACAGTACAGAAGATGAGCCGCGACGGCCTGGTGGAAGAAAACCTCCGGACCGGAAAGAAAAGGAAGGTAAGGGCTGCCGCTGATACGGGGGAACGGATCGGGGATCGGCCGATGGAGGAGTACTCCGAAGGACACTCTTCCATTACGGTAGCAGATGATGACAGACATCTCCGGTTTAATCGCGGAAGCGATGCCGGCGGCTTGTCCGGGGAAGATCAGGTGACTGATGGAACCCGGGAGGCTGCAGATGAGTACGGCGCAGTATCCGGCGGGACGAAAAAAAGAAGAATGGCTGTTAAGAAGGAGTCTTCGTATAAGGAGGCTCCTTCTTCTTTGGAGAGGGCAGGCAGTGAAACCGATGGCGCATGGAATGAGGAACTGAAGAATGACGGCGCAGCAAGCGGTACACGCCTGAAAAATTCGAGATATGCAGCAGCTCTTCGGAAGGAACGCGGATCGGATACGGGCAGGATCTCCGGCGACGGAAGGAGGATGGCCGAAGGCAGTGATGATGCAAGGCTGATCGGAACGGATGATAAAGGCATCGAAGGGGAAGCGCCGGAAGGAAACCGGAACCGGCTCCGTCAGAAAAGCAGTGTCTTTCATAAGACCGCGGGGACAGAGAAAGCCGTGGAGCAGGAGACATCCGGCAGGCTGCTTCACAAGGAACCTGTACCGGAGGAAGCCGGTCTTTCCGAAGAAGAGTCTGCCGAAAATCTGGTATCGCAGCAGTCGAAGCGGATGCAGCGGATCCGGGGCCATCCGTCGGGAACGGCAAGACAGGCCGCCCGGTCTGCAGCGGAAATCCGGCATGCCAGAACAAAGAAACAGGTGTATGACTATGCAGCCAGTGAGAGGAAAAAGGAGTCGCGCCTGAAGGAGACCGTGGAAGAGACTGCGGATCTTTCGGATGCAAAGGAAGAAATCCTGGGGAAGCAGAAAAAGGAACGGCTGAACCAGGAACAAAGGAAGATCCGGGGAAAATCCAGACTGTCTTTCGATGACGGAAACGGAATGGTGCAGGGATCCGGCATGGGATTTGGGCGTAAAGCCCGGGTGACCATAAAGGATGCAGCATTTGGTGCGGCGGGGAAGGCAGCCGGCGCTGCCGGATTTGCCGCCCATGCAAAGCTTTCGGAAGCGGAAGACGAAAATGTCGGAACGCAGGCTGCGCACGGGGCTGAGATGGCAGCGGAGGATTCGGTCCGCCGCCTGTCATCTCGAAGGCTCCGGAGACAGAGCCGCAAGGCGAAGGCGACCAGACGAAAGGCAGAGGAAGCCGGCGTCAACCGTCTTGTTTTTGCAAAGGAGGAAGGTACCCGGACGGCAAAGGCAGCAAAGATCGAGGCCGATAAGAAAACCACCATCAAGAAGTTTTTCCAGAAACAGCGGCAGCGGCGTATGTACGCAGCGGCTAAGAAGGAAGAAAAGACGGTTGAAACTTTGATCAAAACGCAGCAGAACCTGGTGACCAAAGCAGCCGTGGTCGTGAAGGAGGCATTTGTCCGCAACAGCAAGGTGTTCATGATTCTGGGACTCATGGGTGTCTTTTTCCTGCTGATCTCGGCAAGCCTCACCAGCTGCACGGCGCTCATGCAGGGAGCCGGGAGCAGCGTGGTCGGCACCACGTATCCGTCCACAGACGAGGATATCTATGCGGTGGAAAACCGGTACCGGGAACTGGAAGCGGCTCTCAATGCCCAGATCAATGCCATGCGGTCCGCGCATCCGGAATATGACGATTTCCGCTACCAGATCGATGAGATCTCCCATAACCCTTATCACCTGATTTCCTATTTTACCACGAAGTACGGGGAGTTTACCTACGATCAGGTGAAGGATGAGCTGGAGGAGATCTTCCGGGAGCAGTACGGCCTGACGACCAGCGGCGAGCGGAATGTGACAGTGACAGAGACTAAAAAGGTGCGTGTCGGGGAATCCCTGGGGCAGGTGGTCACGAGCGGCTACTGCAACTGTCCGATCTGCTGCGGCCAGTGGTCCGGCGGACCGACGGCCAGCGGTGTGTACCCAACAGCTGCCCATACCATTGCGGTGGACGCCTCTAATCCGTTTGTGCCGATGGGAACGCATGTGGTCATGAACGGTGTGGAGTACGTGGTGGAAGATACCGGGCCGCTTGCAAGGTACGGCGTACATTTCGACGTCTACTATGACGACCATCAGGTCGCTCAGAATCACGGGCACCAGACCTGGGATGCCTATCTGGCGGACGACAACGGCTCCCAGGAAATAGAAGTCACCACAACACAGACGGTCAACCGTTACAGCGTATCGCTTACCAATCACAACCTGGATACGGTTCTTCGGAATCGGCTGACGGACGACGAGAAGGTGCGCTACAGCCTGTACAACCGTACCTTCGGGCACAGGGATTATCTCTTCGATCTGAACAGCCTGCCGACCTACGGAGGGAACGGCTACACCATCCCGCCGGAAGCACTCAGCGATGAGCGGTTTGCAAGGATGATTGCGGAGGCGGAAAAGCATCTGGGTACGCCTTACGTCTGGGGCGGCTATGCACCGGGCGGATTTGACTGTTCCGGCTTTGTCAGCTGGGTCATCAACCACTGCGGGAACGGCTGGGACTACGGCAGGCTGACGGCGGAAGAGATCCGGCAGGTCTGCGCTTATGTTTCTCCGGAAGAGGCGAAGCCAGGAGACATCATCTTCTTTGAGCGGACTTATGACACTGTCGGCGCAAGCCATGTCGGGATCTATGTCGGGGACGGGATGATGATCCACTGCGGGAAACCGGTGCAGTACACAACGATCCATACGGACTACTGGAATAATCATTTCCTGCAGTTCGGAAGGCTGCCATAAGGAGGTGGAGACAACGAGCAGGAAGCTGAAACGATTGATTGAAGAGGAAGAGAAGACACTCGCCCGGATTGAGGAATTACAGGAGTACCTGAAGGAAATCCGGGAAGCAAGAAAGAAGGAAGAGGATCTGGTGATTATCAAAAGCATCCGCAGCATGAAGCTGGGAGCGAGAGATCTGTTTGATCTGCTGACGGCAATCCAGGAGGGGAACTTAAGCGAAGAGCTCCGGGAACAGCTGCTGGCAGAGCCAGAGGAAGACTCGGAGCTGACAGAAGATGCAGTGGAGACCGGGGCTTCAAAAATGGGAGGCCCCGGCAGAAAAGAGGAACATGCAGGCAATGCAATTCCCGAAGAGGATGAACCGGATCCTGACTATGACGAGGGCGCGGAGGATGCGCCGGAAAGAGAGGATAACGATGATGACAGGCAGCACGATTAAGAAACGGACACTGATGGTACTGGCGGCGCTTTTTGCCGCCTGCACTCTCCTGATGAGCTGTGTAAGGCCGGCCTACGCCAATGTGGATCCGACCTGGGAGGAGGAAGAAACGGTAATTCCGGAGCAGACTCCGGAGGAGACGCCGCCGGAGGAAACCGTTCCGGAAGCACCGGAAACAGAGCCGGAGCAGGGCTTTACCACACCCGGCAACGGTGACCTGGGGGATGAAATCAAAAATTCCACCGGGAAGGATTTTTACACGATCCGCACGAAGAACAACAACACCTTCTATATGGTCATCGACCACAGCAATTCTACGGAGAACGTCTACATGCTCTCCCTGGTGGATGAGAACGACCTGGCGGAGTTCATGGACCAGACCGAAAAGGATACCGAAGCAGAGGTGACACCGGCGGTGATCATTCCGGAGACGACGCCGGCCCCGGTAGAAACGGAAACACCGAAACCGCCGGAACCCGAGGCGGAAGAGCCGGAGAAGACTTCACCGCTTGAGAACAACAACATCCTCATTCTGGGAGCAGGCGCGCTTATCTTCATCCTTCTGTATTACTTCAAGATCTATAAGCCCGGTCATGAAGAGGAGGACGATGACGATGAAGGAATCGAAATGGGAGACGGGCTTCCCACGGAACATGAGGAATAACAATACGAAAATCGATCAGGAGGAATAAACCAGTATGAGTGAAAAGAGACTGACGTTTGAAGAGTTTGTAGACGAAGTGAGAAAAAGCATCAAGGACTATCTGCCGGAAAGGTTTTCCGATGCCGATGTCCATGTGGACCAGTTCCAGAAGCTGAACACATCGTATCTCGGAATGCAGGTGAAGAGGGAGGGACAGATGGTGGTTCCCAATATCAATCTGAACGGGATGTATGCACAGTATCAGGAGCAGGGCCACACAATGGCAGCAATGCTGACGATGATCGCGCAGCAGGTACAGATGGCGCCGGAGATCCAGACCGACTGGCTGAAGGACTACAACCAGGTGAAGGATCACCTTTTCATCCGTGTAAGTGACGCGAAGGAGAACGAGAGCTTTCTTAAGAATGCCCCGCACAAGGAGGTGGACGGCCTGGCCGTCTCCTACCACATCGCATTTGAGGGGCGTCAGGGATTGGAGGCTTCCACTCCCGTCACCTTCCAGATGAAGGAGATGTACGGTGTGACGGCGGAGCAGCTTCATGCGGATGCCCTGGAGAGCAGCCAGAGGCTTTACCCGGTGAAATTTGCCAGTATGGCTCAGATCATGTCCCAGATGATGGGGATTGAGCCGGACATGGCGGCGGATATGATGCCCCCGATGGAAGGCCCCCAGCTTATGGTGCTCACCAACGAGCAGGGGATGCATGGCGCCGGGGCGATGTTCTATCCGGACCAGCTTGAGACGATCGCGCAGCAGATGGGGACGGACTTCTTTGTCCTTCCCTCTTCCGTGCATGAGGTCCTGATCCTTCCGGATGACGGAAGCCAGGATCTGGAGAGCCTGCAGTTCATGGTGAGGGAGATTAACCGGAGCGAGGTAGCGCCGGAGGACCGTCTGTCGGATTTTGTGTATCACTACGACGCACAGGACCATGTGCTGGAGAGGGCGGAGACCTTCGCGGAGCGTATGGCGCAGAAGGAACAGGAGGCGGAAAAGGCAGTCCTGCAGGAACCGGGGAAAACAGCGGAGCCCCGCGAGGCAAAGATGGAAGACGCCAGGGAGCCGGAACCGGAGAAGAAGGAACATGCTGCCGGAAAGGAACGCAAATCCGTACTTGGCCGTCTGAATGAGAAAAAGGAACAGGTGAAAGGCCAGCCGAAGAAGAGCGGTCCGAACCGCGCACAGGAA
>CADBZI010000061.1 GCA_902799015.1 uncultured Lachnospiraceae bacterium
GCCTGAGCCTTCGCCTTGCTGGTATAGAAGCCAGTGCACTCCAGAACAACATCAACACCAAGCTCACCCCAGGGGAGGTTCTTCGCATCAGCTTCCTTGTAGATCGTGATCTTCTTGCCATCAACGCAGATCGAATCCTCACCGAAGGTAACCTTATCGCAAAGCTCGTATCTTCCCTGTGTGCTGTCATACTTCAGAAGATGAGCAAGCATCTCCGGGCTGGTCAGATCGTTGATCGCAACAATATCAAAACCCTCTGCTCCAAACATCTGTCTGAAAGCAAGACGACCGATGCGGCCAAAACCGTTAATCGCAACTTTTACTGCCATAATAACAATTCCTCCTAGAATAGTATAAAGAAAACAGCTACTGTCAAGCGCTTGATAGGTTTATGAGAATACGCAAAACCTGATGCGCACTTAACCCGTCTGCTATTCTATCGGAATACCCTGTAAAAATCAAGACCAGACGGGTGCTTTTTCAGACAAGTTTCTCTGTTTCCTTTGGCAAATTTCCGTCGTATCTGACAATTCGCTCCCGCTATGGCTTTGCTTGCTGCCGGTCACACCTCTGCCGGCAGCTGCGGCATACACAGGGCTCCTGAACGGAGACTTCCGAAGGATCAATTGACTTCCTGCAAAAGGGATTCTAAAATCGATATCATCCGGAGGACAGACCAAATGGCGATACAATATGATATCCATATGCACTCTTCTTTTTCGACAGATTCCGACGCTCCCATGGAAATGATGGTCAGAGGGGCCATGGAAAAAGGGCTTGCCGGCGTCTGCTTTACCGAGCATCTGGATCTGGACTTCCCCTGGCAGAGTTATTCGGAGAGTCCCGGCGCATTTGAGGCGGATCCGAAGGCCGTATATTCGGAGATTACGCGTCTGAGAGAAACGCTGCAAGAGGATACAGACAAGCCTTCTTTCCGGATCGGATTCGGCATGGAATTCGGCATGCAGCCGCATCTGTCCGACCGGTACCATGAAGTCGCGAAGCAATATCCGCTCGACTTCATCACTGCTTCGCAGCATCTGGTCAGATCCTTCGACCCCTACTATCCCGATACATGGAAAAACACTACTCCCGCAGATCTGATTGATTGTTATTACCGGGAAATGCTGTCGAATCTCCGGCGCATGCGGGACTGGGATTCTCTTTCCCATATGGATTACATCATCCGGTATATCCCGGATGCGTCAGGCACCGTCTATGACTCCATGCGCTTCCATTCAGAAGTGATAGATGAGATCCTGCGCCATGTCATCTCACAAGGTAAGTGTCTTGAAGTAAATACCGCAGGATTCCGATACGGGCTCGGTCAGCCGAACCCGTCCGAATCCATTCTGAGAAGGTACCGCGCGCTTGGCGGATCGAGGATCACAATCGGTGCTGACGCGCATGAACCGGAGCATATCGCTTCGGCCTTTGATCAGGCGCAAGCTTTGCTCCGGTCCCTTGGATTTCGAACGTATTGTATTTTTATTGGCCGCAGGATGCAGGAGCTTCAGCTCTGAAGCATCTCATCATAGAGCTTCTGATACTTCTTTGCACTTGCATTCCAGGAGAAGTCCATCGCCATACCGCGATCCACCAGCTTGTTCCACTCTCTCTTCCGGTTATAGAACACATCCATCGCATACTGGATCGTATGAAGCATCTCATGGGCATTGTAATTGGCAAATGAGAAGCCGGTCCCTGTTGAGTCAAACTCATTGTACGGAAGAACCGTATCCTTCAGGCCACCGGTCTCACGGACAATCGGAACCGTACCGTACCGAAGGCTCATGAGCTGTGAAAGCCCGCAGGGCTCAAAGAGGGACGGCATCAGGAACGCATCGCAGGACGCATAGATCTTGTGGCTCATCGCCTCCGAGTAATAGATGTTCGCCGCGACCTTTCCCTGATACTTCCAGGCAAAATGCCGGAACATATTCTCGTATCGTTCTTCCCCTGTGCCCAGAATTACGATCTGCAGATCCTGCTGGCAGATCTCATCCATCATATAAGCGATCAGGTCAAATCCCTTCTGGTCTGTAAGGCGCGACACGATGCCGATCAGGAACTTTCTTTCATCCTGATCCAGCCCCAGTTCTTTCTGCAGTGCTTTTTTATTCTTGATCTTCTCCCTGCGGAAAGACCCGGCATCATAATTAAACTCTACAAAAGGATCTGTCTGCGGATTGTATTCCTTATAGTCAATCCCGTTCACGATACCGGTCAGCACATTGCTTCTGGCCCGCATCAGACCATCAAGCCTTTCGCCATAGAATGGAGTCTGAATCTCCTTAGCATAGGTTTCCGAAACCGTTGTGACGCGGTCCGCAAACACAATGCCGCCCTTCAGATAATTTGCATCCCCATATGCCTCGAGCTTGTCCGGGGTAAAGAAGGATCTGTCCAGACCGGTAATATCCTGGACGGTCCTGACATCCCACACACCTTGAAAACGGAGATTATGGATCGACATGACCGTCTTGATCGAGCGGAAAAACTCTCCCTCATGGAACTGGTCATTCAGAAATACCGGAATCAGTGCCGTCTGCCAATCATGGCAATGGATGATATCCGGCTGGAAACCGATCAGAGGCAGCGCGCTCAGTACAGCCTTGGAGAAGAAAGCATACTTCTCAACATCCTGATAGATGTTTCCGTAAGGCTTCGCCCCGGCAAAGTAGTATTCATTATCAATGAAATAAAACGTCACTCCGCTGACCGCCATCTCCAGGATGCCTACATACTGGCTCCTCCAGGAAAGGTCCATGTAGAAGTGCGTCAGATATTTCATCTGATCTTTCCACTCCTGGCGCATGCAAAGATACTTCGGCAGGATCACTCTGACATCATACTGCTCTTTATCAAAGCATCCCGGCAGAGATCCCACCACATCCGCAAGTCCGCCGGTCTTGATAAAGGGGACTCCCTCAGATGCGGCAAATAAAATTTTCTTCATGAAATTACCTCGTCAAAAGCGTTCAGACTCTGAACACCACTCACAGCCAGGCCGTGCATGAACTGCACGGCCTGGCTGATCGCTTTCCATCATTCCTGATGCTGATGCATACAGTCAGTTTTATACACCATACTGAGAGTAGGAGAACAGCCAGTTTGCGTTGTTTGCCAGATTGGCCTTCAGGATATACTCACCCAGATGCTCATCGGTTGTGCATCTTGCGAAATAGGTGAGGCCGTCCAGGGTAAACCGGACCCGTGCTCCAAGGTTCAGCTTGTTGTATGTCGCATCAAGCCTTGTTCCCTTAATGTTAAAGGTGATCTTCTTTGACTGATTGTTTTTGATGACGACCTTGCTTCCGCTCTTCATCTTCATCGTGCGGAGCTGTGTATACTCCGGCCAGGTGGTCAGCATCGCGCCCTTGCTGTATACAGTCATCGGCGCTCCGCTCTGGTTCGTGATCCTGATCTTGACTCTCTTCTTCTTCGGCAGGTAGTTGGTAATCCGGATGATGAACTCCGGATCGGACTGTCCGACCGTCACCTGGCAGGCAAGATCATACTTAATACTGTTCTTTCTGGTGACAGCATGAATCGTTGCCGTACCGACGCCGACCGCGCGGATCTGTCCGTCTGCGTTTACCCGGGCCACCTTTGTGTTGGAGGAAGACCAGGTTACCGCTGCTGTTGCGCCAAGGACCTCATTCTCCACGATGTCTCCAACGCCCATATGAAGCGTCTTGTCCAGAAGCGTCGGAGCCGTCTTCGTCGAAACAACATGGACTGACATCACGTCGGTCGATCCGTCCACGCCATACACCGTGATCGTTGCATAGCCCTGATTCTTGCCGTACACATTCACCCTGTACGGATAGGTGGAATCCTTGGAAACCGTCGCGACCGTCTTGTTGGAGCTGATGCAGGACTTCACGTTGATGTAATAAGTCCCGTAGGGATTCTGCTCCGTAACATCGATTCCTTCGGTCGTGCCGACCATCACCTCAAGTTCATCCGGGACATTGATGCCGGCCGAGCCCGTCACTCTGAAATACAGATTGAAGCTGTAACTGCCGGAACAATAAACGCCGAAGGAGTAGGTTCCTGCCGGCACCGTCTGCTGAAGCTCGTAATTATAATTGTAATTGGAAGGCGCAAACAGCTTGTACTGAACATGGGTATTCACATTCTCCAGGATATACGTCAGCCTGGTGTTGATCTCATATGCTCCGGCATATGCATTCGTGATATTGATGCCTACCGCAATATTCGTGCTCGAGTATACCGTAAACTGATTCGACCAGCCGCCGCCGTACTGATTCGGGAACTTGATCGTCTTCGCGGAATACTGTGTCTGGGCAGCAAGCACGCGTACTGACATCGCCAGAAGCAGCATCGCTGACAGAACTAATACTCTTCTCCACAGTCTTTTCATAGTTTCTTCCCTTCCTTCCATACTAAGACATAATGCCTTATGTTGATTTCAACCTAACTATACCGCATCCTGTCAGGTCTGTCACGAAACTTTTGAAACAAATTCCTTGCGCTTTTCTTAATTTTTGTTTTCCTGTCTGTGAAGTAATTGTGTCCTTCTGAAGCATCCCTGCAGGATATTCCGGTAGAAAAATACCGGCGCCTGTGGTACGCTCTCGTTAGCAGAATCATCGTACAATTATTGTTTTCTTTCTGCCAACGCAGGAGCAGCAAACAGGATCACTATGAAAAGCATTCATTCCGGCAGTACAAATCATAATCGCTATGAATATCTGACAAAAACGCCTGTGCCCACGCTGATCAGCCGTCTGGCTGTTCCGACCATTCTCAGCATGCTTGTGACAGGCATCTACAATGCCGCAGACACCTTCTTTGTCGGACGCATCTCCACCCAGGCTACGGCCGCGGTCGGACTTGTCTTCTCTGTGATGGCCCTCATCCAGGCGGTCGGATTCTTCTGCGGGCAGGGCTCCGGTTCCTATATTTCCAGGCTTCTGGGTGCCGGGAGACGGCAGGAGGCAGACGAAACCGCTGCCACCGGGTTCGCACTCTCCCTGATTCTCGGCGTTGCCGCCGCAATCGCGGGCAATTTGTTTGCCAGACCGGTTGCCCTGTCGCTTGGCGCCGGAAGCACAACCATGCACGATACTCTGGTCTACATGCGAATCATCCTGATCGGTGCTCCCTTCACCATGGCGCAGTTCGTCATCAACAATCAGCTTCGGTTTCAGGGCAGCGCGGTCTATGCGATGGTCGGGCTTCTGACCGGAGCCGTCATCAACATCGGGCTGGATCCGCTTCTGATCTTCGGCTTTCACATGGGTGTCGCCGGTGCGGCAATTGCCACGGTTTCCGGCCAGTTTATCAGTTTTCTGGTTCTGCTGATCGGAAGCAGGCAGGGGGACAATATCCGGATCAGCCTGTCCAACGTGCGGCTGAACGCGCATTATCTGAAGGAAATCATCAACGCAGGCACGCCTGCCCTGATGCGCCAGGGACTCGCCGCGATCGCCACGCTTCTTCTGAACCACGCCGCCGGAAGTGCCGGCTCAGACGCGGCAATCGCGGGAATGTCCGTCGTCACCAGAGTCATGATGCTGCTTGCATCCGCGATGATCGGGTTCGGTCAGGGCTATCAGCCTGTGTGCGGATTCAATTACGGTGCGCATCTGTATGACCGCGTCAAGGAAGGATATTTCTTCTGCGTCAAGTACGGAACCATCTTCCTGGCCGGTGCCTCCGCGCTGTGCTTAGGCTTTGCCCCTCAGATCATCCGCTTTTTCAGAAATGATCCTGACGTGATATCCGTCGGAGCCGTCGCGCTTCGCGCACAGGCAATTTCTCTGCCCCTGATGGCGACAATCGTCATCACGAACATGATGCTGCAGGCCTGCGGAAAAGGGCTCAAAGCATCGATCGTATCCGCTGCACGCAACGGAATCTTCTTCGTTCCGCTGATTCTGATCCTTCCCCGGCTGCTGGGCCTGTTCGGCGTTGAGATCACACAGGCGGTATCGGACGTTCTATCTTTTGTTCTTGCGATTCCCTTCGCGGCGTCCGAGCTGAAAAAGATGTAGGAAAATCTGCTTACCGGAAAACAAGAAACCAGACAGTAGGAGGAATGCATATGAATACCAACGACCAGGGACTTCATGATCTGAAGCATCATGTCATGCTGGAGGTTTGCCGGATGGCATGGGATGACTGCCTGACACATGAGGAAAGAGAGCGGGTTGTCAAGGAGATGATCCCCGGACCGAAGCCCACACTGCGCTGCTGTATCTACAAAGAGCGCGAGATCATCCGCGGCAGGATCCGGCTTGCAATGGGCATTGATCCGGATGTCACCAGGCCGAGCAAGAACATCGTTGCCGTCATTCCCGCAGCCTGTGATGACTGCCCGATTCAGGACCATATGGTTACGGACAGCTGCCGGTTCTGTCTCGGAAGGGCCTGTCTCAACGCCTGCCGTTTCGGAGCTATCACGCCCGGGGACACCAAGATGAAGATTGACCCGAACAAATGCAAGTCCTGCGGGATGTGTGCCCAGGCCTGTCCGTTCCACGCCATCATCCACAGCAAGCGTCCCTGTCAGAGCTCCTGTCCGGCCGGCGCAATCTCCTACGACGAATACGGTCTTTGCACCATCGATGATGAAAAATGCATCCATTGCGGTCATTGTATCCACTCCTGCCCCTTCGGCGCGATCGGCTCCAAGATCTTCCTGGTGGATATCATCAAGGCGATCAAGGAAGGAAAGCGCGTCATCGCGATGGCGGCTCCCGCAACCGAGGGACAGTTCGGCAAAGACTGCAATATGGCTACGATCCGGTCCGCTCTGATCGACGCCGGATTCGCGGATATGGTGGAGGTAGGACTCGGTGCGGATATGACTGCTGCCTATGAAGCAAAGGAATGGATCGAGGCGAAAAAAGAAGGACGCAAGATGACGACCTCCTGCTGTCCTGCATTTATCTCCATGATGCATCATCATTTTCCGAAGGTATATGAGGAAAACAAATCGACAACCGTTTCTCCGATGGTTGCGGTGTCCCGCTATCTGAAGTCCCAGGATCCCGACTGCGTCACCGTCTTTATCGGTCCCTGCATCGCCAAAAAAGGAGAAACGCTGAACGAGACCATTGCAGACCGTCCTGACTACGCCATTACCTACGGGGAGATGGTCGTATTCCTTCGTTCCAGAGGCATCGAGATCACGGAGGTTCTGCCGGTCGAAGAAGACTATCAGGAAGCCTCCCTGTACGGAAAGAACTTTGCCGGTTCAGGAGGCGTCGCGCAGGCAGTGATGGAAGT
>CADBZI010000062.1 GCA_902799015.1 uncultured Lachnospiraceae bacterium
ATCACCAGCCTGAGAACGGTTCTGTATGCGTATGCATGGTCTGCGGCGGATACTGCGCTGAGTCTGACAGACGGGATTGATCTTCATGTGAAGGCGGACCGGGAGGCTTATTCCGACTGGGAAAGAAGTGCGCATACCGCTCCCGGAGATTCCTATACCTACCGGATCGATGTGACGAATTCCTCCTCTTCGCCGATCTCGGAGATCGTTCTGACAGCGCACCTTGAGATTGCGGCGGAGGAGAGGGCCATCGCCGAAAGCACCAGGGTGTTTGATGAACAGACATGGACCGGCTTTCTGGAGCTTGTGGATACGGAAAGCGTCCAGAGGATGGGGATTGCGCCTGTGATCTGGCTGAACGAAGACCGCCATGCGATCCTTCCGGGGGAAGGAAACCCGCCGGAGGATGTTCTGACCAGCCAAAACGGGTGGATGCGTCTGGAAGACTGGACGAAGGAGATGGACTGCGCTCATTCTGTCGCGGTGGAGCTTCGCCGGAAAACGGATGGCAGCAATTTCACGCTGGAGATGGGAGACAATGTACACATCCTGCTTCACATGAGGGCACCCAGGCTCGAAGACTGGTCCGGCCCGGAAAGAGCGGAGCATGCGTATCAGTGCGCCTCCTTCTACAGCATCAGCGAGGATGAACCGGACGGTGATCTGGTGGAGTGCAATGCGGTGGAGGTGACGCTTGAGGAGAGAAATGCGCTGATCGTGGAAAAGGAACTGGCCGGACAAGTGCGGCAGCAGGATCTGGGGAGAGCCTTTTTATTCCGTTTGCTGCGGCACGGCAGGCCGCTTCCGCTCGCCGAATACCGCCTGGAGGAAAAGCAGGAGGATGCGGATGGCCAGGTCACGTGGAGGGGAGATGAAACCCTGCATACGACCGCGAGGGACGGTACATTTTCTCTGAAGAGCGGGCAAAGAGCGGTGTTTGAGGAAGAAGCTGGCGGCGCCGGCCTGAGCGCGGAGGAGATTCTTTCTGCCTGCTATGAGAAAGAAGTGACAGAGGAAAGGACCGGTGCGGGAAACGTTCTGCGCTTTGCAAACTCCTACCATCCGCCTCTGTATCTGACAAAGAAGGTGTATGGCGCACCGGAAGGGGTGGATTGTTCCGCAGACGTTTTTCGCGTTAAGGTGACGGCGGACGGAAAGAGCATGAAGGGGATGCCTTACTGGACCGTGAACCGGACAGACGGACTGGTGGAAGATGAGATCCTGGCAGAGCACACGGTCGATGAGAACAGCTGCGTGCTTCTTCACGCAGGGGAAGTGGTCGCCCTGCACCCGGGCCCGGCAGACTGTATCTTCGAGGTGGAAGAGGACGCGGACTGCTTTGGCGAAGGAACAGACTATGTCGGCGTGACATGGGAAAAGAGCGGGATCCTGTCCCCGGAAGGGAGCAGTGTCACTCTGGAAAATGCGTGGAGATGGAAGGAGATGATTCTGCGCAAGGAGATTCTTCACCAGGGCGCGCATGATTGCGGAGAATGCTTTTCCTTCCGTCTGTGGAGGATGAAGGAGGGAGCGGATGCCGCATCCTTTGATCCGGACCATCCGCAGCTGACGGCAGAGCCGGCGGCCGGAATCGAAGGCTGCATGGAGCAGGAATCGTTTCAGACGGATGAAAACGGATGCTTCTGTTTGCCCTGCGCCGGGAAAGAGGTCAGGCTGAAACATCTGGAGGCTCTTGCCTCCTATGTCATTCAGGAGACAGCAATTCCCGCTTTCTACGAACCATTGAACGAAGGGCTTGCATCGTGCACCATGCCGCTTTTTGCCGGCGAAAAGACCATCGTCGTAAAAAATGCATGGAAAAAGAGGAGCCTGGAGGTTTCCAAAACCGTTCTGTCCGGCGCTTTTGTGAACCGGACTACCGTTGCCACACCCGGCTACCCGGGTGCCATTCCTTCCGGCCTTAGCTCGGCAGAGCTGTTTTCCGCATCCCTGCCCGGAATGAATGGATTCACCGTGACATTTCCGGAGCAGATCAGTCTGGTTGGCGAGGAGCGGATTCTTGTCCGCGCCGGTGAGGAGATCATTGATTCCTATACGGGGACGATTGCAGCCGGTACGTCCAGATCTTATCCCGGCTGCCTGCAGGTGTCCTTTTCTCTCTGGGGAATCACGGGAAAAAACCAGCAGGGATTCTTCTTCTGGTTCCTCCCGGATACCGGTACCACAGAGGAGACCGGAGGTGACGCATCCGGAAAGACATTTTCCTTTCTTCTTGAAACAGAGGATGAGACAGGGAATCTCAGCCCCGCGCCGGATACACCGTATGTATCCCAGGATGGGGAGGAAGGCCGAACGGACGGCAGCGGGTATTTTTACCTGAAGGCCGGCATGCGCGCGCTGTTCACGGATCTGGGAGAAGAGGGGAAAAAATGGAGAGTGACGGAGACTCCGGATCCGTCCTGCAGGCAGGTCTATCCCTCCGGCGCACAGGCGCATGCCGGTGTGCTCGGGCAGCAGGGGATGGACACAACCCACGCCCTCTTTATCAACGGGCAGGACTGCCAGGCGATGTTCCGCAAGCAGTTCTGCGCATCCGAAAACGATGCGGCAGCTGCTCAGTTCCTGGATAAGGAGCGGACAAAAGGATCCGCATCCTGCCTGAAGTCTGAATTCCTGATCGAGATACAAAACGGCGGAGGATGGACAAGGGCGGAAGGATTCGTGCGGATCGCGGATGCGCTGACCGGAGAACTGCTGTCGGCATCGCTTTATCAGGGAACGATCTTCCTGTCGGAGCACCAGAGTGTGATCCTGTCCGGCCTTGAAGAGGGACAGCGCGTCCGGATCACAGAGCGGAAACCGGGCTGCTGTATGAGGGATCCTTTGATCCTGCAGGCAGTCTGCATTGCGCCGGGAGAAGAAGGGATGCAGACGATTCAGGCGGGCGGAGACATCGCGGATCTCGTTTTTGTCAATGAACTTCGCAGCGTGAATACGACGCCGCAGTCTCTTATCTGCAAGTCCTTCCGTTCCGGGGCTAGAGGATGGGAGAAGGTGCCGGACGGCGCCGTGCTCGCATTTTGCCTGGAGCGATGGGAAAACGGGGCGTGGATACCGGCAGAAAATGTGCGCTGGATCCAGTGCCTGGACCAGGCTCCGCTGGGAGAAAAGATCAGCAGGACAGGCGCGGACGGGATTATACGGGTCCGGAAAGCGGCTGCGTCAGACGCTTCTTCCATGGCCGGGCAGCCTGTCGCGCCGATCGCGGTCGCGGACGGGAATGTAAGAACCCAGCTTTACTATCTGGAGCATGAGGCACAGCCGGGGGATCTTCGGATCCGGGAGGTTCCGGACCTGTCTGATCCGTCGTTCGGCATGCTGTTTGACTGTGAGGGCAATGTCTTTATCAATGAAAATGATCTGCAGACACTGGTTGTGGAAAAGCAGACGGATATCGAGACCAGCCAGATGTTTTCCATGAAGATTCTGCAAAGGATCGGCCGGCAGACCCTTCCGGGCAGCTATCTGCCCTACCGCATACGAGACGCGAAAACGCAGGAATGGATTCAGAATGCGAAGACAGACGCGGAGGGGAACTTTACCATCAAAGGAGGGTGGCAGGCTGTTTTTTCCCTGGGAACAGGGACAAAATGGGAAATTCTGGAAAAAAGCAGCGGGAACTGGAATCTTGCTTCCTGTACGATGGACTCGGTCCTTTCCAATCCGGAACATACATCGCGCGGAATGCAGTTTGAGGTGAACGCGATCCGGACGGGAGTGACCCTGACCAGAGCGATGCTGGAGGAAGGTCTTACGGATGCGGTGACAGGACAGACCCTGGACTTTTCTTTGCCGGACGTAAGGATTCCGCATTATGTCAGGCAGGGAGAGGAGGTGCTTGAAATCACGAATCTGGATGCGGAGCTATTCTCCAGATCCTCCCTTCAGTCTGTTTTCCTTGCAGACGGAATCAGGAGCATCGGGGCGAAAGCATTCTATTACTGCAGCCAGCTGAAGACCGTCCGCCTGCCTGAGACGCTGGAGACGATTGGGGACAACTGCTTCTCCTTTAGCGCGGTATCGTCACTGGAATTTTCGTCTGCCGTGAAACGTGTCGGGAACGGGATTACGATGGCCTGCTACAGTCTGCTGTATGTTATCATTCATCAGAATGAGGAAGAAAGCCCGTTTTCCGGCTATCGATGGTATGCAAACCCGAATATAACCGTTGAATTTACAGGATAACGAAATAATAACCGTAAAAATTAGTGCGAAAAGGAGCTTTTTCGATTGAATAATGAAAAACTTAGTGTTACAATACCTCCAACGCATTTCATGGATTCACACAGGCAAAGTACTTGAATGTATTCTCGCCCGGCGTGGGATCCGGTATACGAATCAGGAGGAGGTTGTTTTATGAAGAAGTTAATCACCGTGGCACTGACGGGAATGCTTGCGGCAAGCTTTGTGATGAGCGCGTCCGCTGCCGAGACAATCAAGATCGGCGGAATCGGACCGATTACCGGAGCGGCTGCCATCTATGGATCCAATGTCAAGAACGGTATGGAGATTGCCGTAGAGGATGCGAACGCGACCAATCCGGATCTTCAGTTTGAGCTTCAGTTTGAGGATGACGAGCATGATCCCGAGAAGAGCGTGAATGCTTATAATACCCTGAAGGACTGGGGAATGCAGCTTCTTGGCGGAACGGTTACGACGAGCCCGTGCCTTGCGGTCGGAGCGGAGGCGCTGAACGACAATATGCTTCTTCTGACTCCGTCGGCTTCCTCTCAGGATGTCATTGATCTTGGCGAGAATGTCTTCCAGGTCTGCTTCACGGATCCGAACCAGGGTCTTGCTTCCGCAGACTACATCATGGATCAGAAGCTCGGCGAGAAGATCGGCGTGATCTACAATTCCGCTGACGCGTATTCTTCCGGAATCTATTCCACCTTTATGGCTGAGGCGGAAGCGATCGGGCTGGAAGTTGTTGCCGAGGAAGCGTTCACGGATGACAACTCGACCGACCTTACCACACAGGTACAGTCCTGCCAGAACGCGGGCGCGGATCTGATCTTCCTGCCGATCTACTACACGCCGGCGAGCCAGGTTCTGATTGCTGCCGACAAGATGGGTTATGAGCCGAAGTTCTTCGGATGCGACGGACTGGACGGACTTCTGACTGTAGAAGGCTTTGATACCTCTCTTGCGGAAGGCGTCATGCTTCTTACCCCGTTCGTTGCGGATGCAGAAGATGATATGACGAAGGATTTCGTTGCGAAGTACGCGGAAAAGACGGGCGGAGATGTTCCGAACCAGTTCGCGGCGGATGGATACGATGTTGTCCGTGTTCTGTATGCGGCGTGCGAAGAAGCCGGCGTAACTTCCGACATGGATGCCTCTGAGGTTTGCGAGGCTGTCAAGGCTGTTCTGACCGGTGGAGAGTTCTCCTATGACGGACTGACCGGTGAAGGCATGACATGGGATGCAAGCGGCGCTGTTTCCAAGGCCCCGCGCGGAATGGTCATCGAGAATGGCCAGTATGTCAGCCTGGATGCCTGATGACGACGCGATTATTCCATTGACCGGGGATGCCGGGGATGGATGGCGGCAGGAATGATGCCGCGACAAAGGGGCTGCGTTTGCCAGCCCCTTTGTATCATGTAAATGAGGGAGAGAGAGTATGCAGTTTTTGGGCTATCTGATCAGCGGGATCTCACTGGGATCTGTTTATGCCCTGATCGCTCTTGGCTACACGATGGTATACGGAATTGCCAAGATGCTGAACTTCGCGCACGGTGATATCATCATGGTGGGCGGCTATATGGTTTACTTTACATTTTGTTCCAGGGGATGGCATCCGATTCTTGCGCTGCTGTTTGCCATGGCGGTATGTGTCGTGCTTGGCATTACGATCGAGAGAGTTGCCTACCGGCCGCTTCGTTCGGCACCTTCCCTGGCGGTTCTGATTACGGCAATCGGCGTCAGCTTCCTATTGCAGAATTCAGCGATGCTGCTGTGGAAATCTGACCCGAAGTCTTTTACTTCGATTATTTCCATGGATCCGGTCAGCATCGCCGGCGGCCAGCTCAGCATTCCTGCCGAGACAATCGTTACGATTCTCGTCAGCCTGGTGATCATGGCGGTTCTTCTGTGGTTTGTGAATAAGACAAGGATCGGACATGCGATGAAGGCAGTGTCTGAGGACCGCGGCGCGGCGCAGCTGATGGGCATCAATGTCAATCAGTCCATATCGCTTACATTCGCTATCGGCTCGGGCCTTGCTGCGGTCGCCGGAGTGCTTATGTGCTCTGCATACCCTGTGCTGATCCCAACTACAGGAGCGATGCCTGGTATCAAGGCGTTCACTGCAGCGGTATTCGGTGGAATCGGTTCCATTCCGGGAGCCATGATCGGAGGTCTTATCCTCGGCATCATTGAGATCTTCTCCAGGGCCTATATATCCACAGAACTCGCTGACGCTATCGTATTCGGTTGTCTGATCCTTGTACTTCTTGTCAGACCTACAGGTCTTTTAGGCAAGAAGGTACATGAGAAAGTGTAGGTGCGCCATGGCAGAAAGAATACTGAAATCAGTAAGCGTCAGGGCGCTTAAAGGCGCCAAGAGAGGCGGCCAGTACAGAAAAGAAGCGATGATAGCTTACGGCATCCTTATCGCGGGATACATCCTGCTGCAGCTTGGAGCCGCAACGGGCATCATCGGAAGAAATCTTCAGGGACAGTTTGTGCCGATCTGTGTTTATATGGCACTCGCTATCTCGCTCAACCTGGTAGTAGGAATCTCGGGAGAACTTTCGCTCGGACATGCCGGCTTTATGGCGGCAGGCGCGTTCACCGGAGTAGTTGTTACGAGAGTGCTCGAAAAAAGTCTGAGCTTTGCTCCTGCAAGGCTTATCATAGCGCTTATCGCAGCAGCTCTGGTAGCAGCTCTGGCAGGCTTTATAATCGGCATCCCTATCCTCGGACTCAGGGGCGACTATCTGGCTATCGTAACTCTGGCGTTTGGAGAGATCATCCGAAACTTCATGAACGTCATCTACTTCGGACTCAATGAGAAAGGACATCTGGTTTTCTCGTTCAACCATGCCATTGACGGCATCGAAGACGCCAACAGAGTCATTACGGGTCCTATCGGTGCTACCGGAACAACACAGATAGCTACATTTACCGGGGCAATGCTGCTCACTGCATTCACACTGTTTGTGGTTCTCAACATTAAGAACTCCAAGCAGGGAAGAGCCATCATG
>CADBZI010000063.1:0-3434 GCA_902799015.1 uncultured Lachnospiraceae bacterium
TAATACTTTGTGCGACACTTACCGGAGCAGAAGCGCTTTGTTCTTCCGCGCTGTTTCCGTTCGAGCTTCTCGCCACAGATGATGCACCGGCTGTTCTGCTCGTACCAGATCGGCATGTTCAGTTTTACAAACTCACCTGCGCCGCCCAGGCCGTGGGTCTTGCAGAACAGCTGCACCTGATTCCTATTGAGTTTCAGTTCTTTTGCGATCCGCTTGTAGCCCCAGCCCTGCAGCCGGAGGGAGCGGATCAGTTCCTGGTCTTCCTGTTTCACACATCCGCCTCCCTCCAATAGGCAGCTTTGCGGTTTTCATGTTTTTCGCTGGTAAACCGGCCATTTCGTCACAGTTTTTATTGGTTTCCCATGCGGTTTTGTGACGAAATGCCGCCAGTTCCGTTGGCATGCGGCTCAGAGCCGAAAACTGCGGAAAAGCCAAGGAAATCCGGCGCTTTTTAAGGCTCTTACCTAGGCGTTTCCCACAGGCGGGTCGCCCCGGCAAGGGGTAGGCCCCTTACAATTTCGCGGATTTTAACGCGAGAGGGGGCGGCGGTCTCCGTGAGACTTCACCACAGAGAAGTGACCCACCCCCCAGGGGGCCTCACATCCGATCGACGATGCGACCGATCAGGAGGATCACAATGGCGAGCACCGCCAGAAACGAAATCGAAATCCAAATCGGACTCAAAACCCAGAACCAATTCCAATCAATCTGGCCGGTCAGCTTCAGCGCGATGAACAGCAGCGTCAGCGCGTCCACAAAGCCGAGGCCTACGGTCTTTACTTCTTTGTCCTTCTGCATTGGGCTCTCCTCTTAGTAGTGATAGGAAGGGTTGTTGTCTTCCCTTCGTGTCTTGCTGCTGTGGTGCTTGTGGCAGAGCGGCTGCCAGTTGTTCTGGTCCCAGAAAAGCGTCTTGTTTCCTCTGTGCGGTATGATGTGGTCCACGTCGGTGGCCTTGACGTACTTGCCTTCCTTCATGCACTCTACGCAGAAGGGGTGCGCCTCCAGGTAACGCTTGCGTGCCTTCTGCCATGCCCTGCCGTATCCACGGGCACCGGCGCTCCTTACCTCCTCAGGATGGAGCGGCTTGTGTACCTCACAGTACTTGGTACCATAAGGAACCAGCGCGGCACAGCCTGGATGACGGCAGGGAGTGTTTGGTCTATTCGGCATTTCATTCTCCTTCTTGGGAGGGGAGTTGCTCTTCCCATTTCAGGGCTCGAAAACAACTCCCCTCATATACTGTCGTGGGAGAGGCCCAAAGTCAGGGTTGCCTTTTGAAAAAATCGAATTTTTTATTTCTCCCACGGCAGGTCCTTTTTTCCAAAGTGCCCGTAGGCACTAACCAGGTTATAGTCAACATCCAGAAGGTTCAGCGATTCGATGATTCCTTTCGGCGTCAGATCGTAATTCTCCAGAACATACTGCTCAATGAACCGCTTATCCTGATGCTCTGTACCGAAGGTGTCCACATAGACGCTGACCGGCTGAGCAACACCAATCGCATACGCGATCTGCACCTCAGCCTTATCCGCGTACCCGGCCAGCACGATGTCCCTCGCAATCTTCCGAGCCATATAAGCACCGCTGCGATCCACCTTGCTGGGGTCCTTCCCGCTCATCGCACCACCGCCGATATGCCCGACACCGCCGTAAGTATCGCAGGCAATCTTGCGTCCTGTCACACCGCAGTCTGCAAAGCTGCCGCCGATCACGAAACGGCCGGTCGGATTGACTAGCTTTTCAAAGTCGGTATTCAGCCCATTCTCACAGGCAGCCAGAACCATAATGCCCTCGATGATATGCCGGAAATCCGAAGGTTCCACATCCGGGCTGTGCTGCACGGAACACAGGAATGTCTTGATCTTTCCGCTGTCGTAATCGAAGCTTACCTGCGCCTTGGCATCCGCCCGGAACATCCTGCTCGGATGGTTCTTCAGGATTTCCAGGAATCGGGTCGCCACCACGAAGGGGATCGGTAAAAGCTCTGCCGTCTCATTGGTAGCGTAGCCGTACATCATGCCCTGATCACCGGCACCGCCCTTATCCACACCGAGGGCGATATCCGGGCTCTGCTCCTTGACCAGAATGCCGATATCCGGTCCCGCATAGATGGGATCAAAGGTCATGCCGCCAATCCGGTCAAAACCGATCCGCTCGAACACCTCGTACACCAGCTTCCGGTAATCCGGTTTATGCGTGCTGGTCAACTCACCGGCGATGATGATGTGGTTATCTTTGATCAGACACTCGATCGCGACACGGCTCTTAGGATCGTGCTGCAGGCAGTCCGTCACAATCGCATCTGCGATCTGATCGCAGATCTTATCCGGATGGCCATTGCTGACCTGCTCACAGGTGATAATCTTGCTCATTTTTTCTTTCCTTTCCACTGGATCTCTGCCAGCTCTCTTTATTTCCTGATTCCGAAGATCTCACGAAGAATATCCCGCAGAATACCTCCAACCGAGAGTTCCGGACGATGAGTCCATGTGATGGACACAATAAAAACGCCGGTCAGCAGAATGAAAACTGCTGCCGGAATCATGATCAGAAGCACAATGATCATTCTGCTCTCCTTTCCGCTCATCTTGCCCGCCTTTGTCCCTGCCGCCTACGTCAATATCCACGAAGTAGGCATCCACAATGGTTGGCCTGTAGTTCTATTCTTCTTTTATTTTTTCTTTATTCTTCTCTTTGTAAAAGTTGTAAAAGTTAAAAATATAATTCTATATAAAAGAAAATGAAAAATAGAAAATACGGAATTGAACTTTTACAACTTTTACCGGAGCCCTTTCGGAGTTCTCACCAGAACAGCCTCAACAGCTATAAACGGGGGGTTGGGCGACTCCTGTACAAACCTAGATCAGATTCCCTGATCACATTGCTTTTCCCTCATCCGCCAGCGGAACAAAAGCATCCTGGTCCTCGTCCTCCGCACCTACTTCTTCCTTCCGCAGACGAACACCGATGATAAGCGGCGTCATGCTTCCACCACCCTTCGGCCTTCTCGTATCCACCAGATACGCTTTCTCCATAGCAGCACGGAAGTTTTTATAGTTATCCGGTCGATAGTTCATCTCCTCACACCAACGGGCATACACACGGTAGGCTGCTTTGCAGGGCACCTGATACTTATCCCCGTCTTCGTCCTTCCCTTCCTCCAGCCAGGAGTCGATAAACTGACTGATACGGTCGGAGTCCTGACGATACTGAGCCGTTGCAGATTTCACATCCTCAGGCGGCTCCAAGCCTTCCTCCTTGAACAGACGATAGCCCTCCACTGCCCAGTTGAGGATGCCGGAAAGCGCTCCCGGATCAGAGAGTGTTGTCTTCAGGCTCTTATCCTGCTCATGCTCCTCAAAATGCCGATTGAACGGAATGATCAGCAGACGCCCGGACTCGAACAGCGTCTGGTCCGTCACGTTGGGCAGATG
>CADBZI010000063.1:3474-10060 GCA_902799015.1 uncultured Lachnospiraceae bacterium
GGTGTCGATGAAGATCTTCGCCTGCAGCTGAAACTCGAACGAGTTCTCATGCAGGAACCTGGCCGTGATTCGGTTGTTCCCGGTCAGCTGCTTGGTCAAAGACGCATTGATCGTCAGCTTCTGCTCCATCTCGGAAATGCCCACAAAACGGGCTCCGGCAAGCCGGGCGACATCCTCAGAAGGCGCACCATTGGAAGGTCCTCGGAAGTTGGATGCCAGCATGTCCGGCTTTGCAGACCGGCCATACTCACCCATGAGACGCAGGATCGTTTCGATGGTCGTGGTCTTCCCGTTTCTCGTCGTCGGGCCGTACATGATGAACAGGCATTCGAGGCTGGTGTCACCAGTCAAAGAATAGCCTACTGCCTTCTGGAGATACCTACCGACAGCAGCCTTGCCCTGCATCACCTCATCCACAAACTGATCCCAGCGAGGACACGTTGCCTCCGGATCATAAGTGATCGGACTGATCTTCGTGATGAAATCACCCGGATCGTGCGGCCGAAAGGACAGCGTATTCAGGTCCAGTGTCCCGTTTTCACAGTTGAACAGATACTTGTTGGAATCGAAAAGCTCCATGCGCACCGGATAAACAGACTTAGCGTCCTCCACCATCGTCTTCCGGTTCTTTCGCAACTGCAGCTTCTGGACCCGTTTGATATAACGGTTCCTGGTATCCTCATCTTTGATGCTCAGCGCAAAGGTATAAAGCTGGTCCGCCAGATTCTTTGCCAGCTCCGCCACGGCCAGCGCGTTCTCATCCGGTTGCCAGACCGTACCGTCGTAGACGTACCAGATATTCCGATCCGCATTGAACCTGGCTATGGGTTTGAAGTAATCTGCAAATGCGTTCCCGATGCCGATTTCGTCCCGCTGATAACGGGGATTTGTGTGAGGCTTCATTTCTTCCAGCGTCAGTGTGATGTGTTTCAGATCCGGATGAAAGGCGGCATGCTGTTCCTCCTCATCGAGATCGGCAAACTCCTCTTCCGGTGTCGCCGCATCCCTGAGCGGAACATAGATAGCACTGCTGGAGGCGATCGCATTTCGGATCGTGATCTGACCATACGTCGCATCGCCGGTCCTGCGATCCCACTTTTCACGCATAAGACCAGAGGTCCGGAAAATGCGGTCAATCTGCTCCTCCACGTTTCCGCACCAAAAAGCCAGGATCGATACCAGCGCCATGTCCGCATCCGACTGGCTGTCATAGCCTTCCTCCCAGTTTCCGTCCATCAACGCCTTGAACTTCTCCCCAGATTCTGATCTTGACGCATGATCGATTACCTGCTCGTCCGTAAGGTAGGAGCAGGCTTCTATACGATTTCCCTCCATCCGGTTTGCCCGACGCATGAAGGTATCCAGCGCATTCTGCAGCGCCTCATCGTTGCGGGTAACAGACCCTGTGCGGTATACGTCTCCTGTCACCGTCACAAAGCGGTTTGTGGCACCGGGCAGATAGACTTCCAGTCCGTGCTTCCGGTTGTTGATGTAGTACACAGTCTTATCATAGGCAAAATCCGGCGAGAGACGGAAAAAGCCGCGCAGACCTGTGCCAGAGGGAGATCGTTCAAAATAGGCATCCGGAAAGAAGGACATGATGGATGCTGCCACATCATTGAGACTCCCGTCCTCTCGGATGCAGTGGTCGATGTCTATCGCGCCGATGCCCTCGGACACGCGATACCCGATCCCGTCCCAACCGCCCAGCGCATAGGTCTTCATGGCGGTTCTGAAGTCCGAAAACGTGGCTGGGTCGTTGGTCCGGGCCAGCGCTCCAGTCTTCGGATTATAGGGAACCTTTGTCGGCTTCCCTTGTCGTTTCTCCATCTTCCACACGCAGAAGGAAGCGTTGTTCTTCAACTCCTGCGGGATGTTTACAAAGTTCACCTTACTCGTGGTCATGCTCTCGCTCCTCTCGTATTACCGTATTCATTGCAGCGGCTTTATCTTCGCAAGTATGATCCTCGCCGGTTTCATCTGCATCAGGCTCATACCCTGCCAAGCCAAACTGTCTCTTAAGCGTCTGGTCAATCAGCTCTTCCATTGCTTTATCCGATACATGCCCGGCATAATGCTTCAGGACAGATTTGCTGATGGTCGTTACCTGCTCCACCAATACCATCGACGTTTCCAATGGTTGACGCATATCTCCGATGCTCTCTGGATCAATCTGTGTATGACACGGCAAATCCTGTCTCTTCAGATGCCTGGTCATAGGCAGCACGTTGATCGTGTCGGAGAACCGGTTCCCGATATCATTGGATATAATGAGCACCGGCCGACAGCCATCTTGTACGCTCGTGCCTGGATGAAACCCAAGATCCGCAAACCAGATGTCTCCACGCTTCGGCATCTTTGTGCCGGTGTTTACTGGGGTATTCACCGCCCGATCAGCTTTTCTATCATGGTCCGCTGAATACCGGACATATTTTCTTGGATTAAACCCCAGCCTGTCCCGGTACTCGCTTCTTTTTCGTTTGTTCTTACGTCCCATTTGACTACCACCTCCAAGGACTGAATATGTAAAAAGCCGAGAGCCCTCGCTCCCGGCAACGCTGCGTTATAGTCTTGCTTTGACAGCTGCGATCAGCTTCTCCTGTGTGACATCTTTACTTGCCAGCGCTGACAGCACATCTTCATCCACGGTATTCTTCGTCACGATATGATGAATGGTGACCGTCTCCTTCTGCCCCTGACGCCACAGTCTGGCGTTCGTCTGCTGATACAGTTCCAGGCTCCAGGTAAGGCCAAACCAGATCAGAATATGCCCGCCGCTCTGGATGTTCAGGCCGTGACCGGCAGATGCCGGATGGATCAATGCAACTGGTATCCTGCCATCGTTCCAGTCCTTGATATCCTTCGATTTCCTGATATCCCGTGGGCTGTACCCGCACGCGGTCAGATGCTCCCAAATGCGCTGCCGATCATGCTTGAACCAATATGCAATAAGCACCTGCTGCCCGTTTGCTGATTCGATCAGGTCCTCCAGTTTTTCCAGCTTTCGCTGATGGATCACACGGGCCTCACCATTCTCGTCATAGACAGCTCCGTTGCTCATTTGCAGGAGCTTATTTGAGAGCGAGGCGGCATTCGCTGCATCGATATCTCCATCCTCCAGTGGGATGATGAGATCCTTTTTCAGCTGGTCATACAGCTTCCTCTCCTGACTATTCAGCTCCACCTCATGATTCACATAGACACACTCCGGCATATCCAGATAGTCCAGCGCCTTCATGGAGATCGTCATATCTGAGATCTTCTCGTAGATCTGTTCCTCCGCTCCTGGTCTCGGTACATAAGAGAAAACAACTCCGGTGCTGGGATTCATGGAGCCCGCCTTAAAATAGGCATCCCGGAATCGGCCAATGAAACGGCCAAGCCGCTCGCCGCCATCCAGGATGCCGATCTCAGCCCACAGGTCCATGAGGCCATTCGATGTCGGTGTGCCGGTCAGCCCGATCCAGCGCTTCACGAACGGACGGACCTTCCGGAGATATTTAAATCGCTGTGACTGATAATTCTTGAAACCACTCAGCTCATCAATCACAATACAGTCGAAGTCCCATCGCAGGCCGTTCTTCTCATAGTACTCCACAAGCCATTTCACGTTCTCACGATTGACTACATAGATCATGGCGCTGTGATTCACGGCAGCTGTTCTCTCCTTTGCCGTACCAATGATTACCGAGACATCCAGCGCCGACAGATGGTCCCATTTCTCCACTTCAGCTGTCCATGTATCACGGGCAACACGCAGCGGAGCGATTACCAGAACCTTAGATACCACCAGGTCGTCCAGTATCAGGTCACGGAGTGCTGACAGGGTGATTGCGGTTTTGCCTAACCCAAGCCCATGTCCAGGAACAGCGCTGAAACTGTATGGCTTCGGATATAGTCAATACAGAATTGCTGATACGCATGCGGCACGAACTTCATCAGGCATCACCTCCATCCAAATCAAAAAAGCCCGCCAGCACGGACGGGTCTTCCGTCTCCAACGTCTCTCCGTAATCATCCGGATCAGACAGGCTCCCCTGATCCGATGGCAAAGAGGCCAGCTCCAAATCCGGAATTCTCGCCCCAATTCCTTCTGGAAATGGGGTGCCAGGTGCCCAAGCAAGGATTGCCTGAATGCATGGTTCTATCTGTGACAGCCGATCTATACACAGAACCGGAAAGCCCAGCTTCATCAGCTGATACCGGCGTTTCCGCTGCAGTGGCCGCAGCATCTTTCCCGGCGCTTTCAGTTCCACGAATATGGTCTTTGCCGGGAAAAACAAAACCAGACGGTCGGGTAATCCGTTGGCCGTCTGGCTTGTCAGTTTGTAGGCGACACCGCCCGCTGCCCGGACGGCTTTGACGAATTCATTCTCAACGACATACTCTCTCATCGATTCCGTCCCTTCCACTCCGGGCACCAGTCTGATGTACGACGCTCTTTCTTGCTGTACGGATATGGATGGCGGCAGATCCCGTCGTTCATGAAGCGGCAGTTAGCGCAGCACTGGTCGTAGACATACAGTTCTTCATCGGAATGATCGTATTCCTCATAGGAGCCGCGATGAGAACAGGCTTGTTCATGCTGATTGCTCATGCGTTGATCTCCTTCCACTGTGCTGCGGGCATGGTCGCCACCTGCCATCCGATGCCTTCCAACGCCGTCGCCCGGTCGTAGGATTCTACATCCTGGCTGGCTCGTGTGATGGCATTGGTCAGACCATAAAGTGATAGATCTCCGCCTGCAATGAGGTAATTGAGGATACTGTCCTGTTCGCCCTGATTCAGATCAAATGCCTTTCCGGTCAGCTCAATGACATCCTGCACTCGGCCTGTAATCTTCGCCTGCGTGGTCTCCTGCAGACGTCCGACAATCTGCGCAAAGCGAGCTTCCTCGATGGCTGCCAGGGTCGTATCACGTAGTTTCAGCATAAAAGCCCTGTCCTCTGCTTCCAGCGTCTCATCCGTGTATATGGTGAAGCTGTCCTCCAGCGCCTTTGCCGATCTTCCGACATGTGCCTTTCGCTCACCAAAGTCGTTCACGCACAGTCCATTGGAGCAGACCAGACGATAGACAAGGGGCTGGACAGATACAGCGCCGAGGCCGACCTCGGAATTGGAAATCACTACGCCTGCCTGCACATAGTCTCCGGGCACAACCGCCATCTCCAGCTTGTGGTTCACGATTTTAAGAGCAAGGCGGGATTCCGTCACCTCACAGGATACGACCTCCATTTCTTCCTTCCCGGCAAACAGCGGAAGCACGGCTGCCGCAACCTCCAAGTTGTCGATCCTACGATAACGATCCGAAAGGAGCGCACGGGCAACCCGGCCGCTGCCGTAATCCATGCTGCGGATCATGTAAGACTGGTCTCTGTCAGCAAACCAGGCATTCACGTTTTCTGCCAGCAGGTCAGGCTTCTGCTGCCGCATCAGGTCATAATACTTTGCTGGAATACTCAGCGCCGAGCCCACCTGCCGATGGAATAGGTCGGTCGTCCCGAAAACCTCCTGCGCACCTGTATTCTGATGGGTGATGCCAAACGTCTGTCCATCTTCCGACAGATGGAAAGACTGCGCCGGTGCAATGTAATCCTGTTTTGCTGCATTCTGCCGCTGCAGCTCCATAAGTACTTCGGGTAATGCTCTGCCCTGTTTCATTTACTTATGTCCTCCTCAAATAAAAATACCGGAGTCCTTTTAAGACCCCGGCTATGCTCGTAATGATTATGCTTAATCTTTGAAGTAGTAGTCTCCACGGTATCCCGCGCTGGAAAGAACAAGGCCATCCGCCCAGGCCGGATTCAGGTTCATGATGGAACAAACATCCTCCACCGTTATAGTGCCTTTCGGGACTTCCAGAATAACCTCATCATGGACATGACCCACGATGTCAAGCCCAGCCTGCTCCATGCGCCACATGGCTTCCGCCAGCAGATCGCGGGCTGTGGCCTGGCATGCATTTTCTGTGCCCCGACCTCCGTACAAATCTGTGCGAATCCATTTGCCGGACTGTCCCTGACATTCATATGTCATTGCCATCTTCCCAAAGCGATTAGGCTGCAGCCTTGGTTTGATATACGCCAGCTTTCTCCCTGAGGGCAAAACAACCCACAGTGTATTGGCATAGAACTGAAAACCGATTCTGCCGACACTGCGCTCACGATGGTCTTTTACTGTATCCACTGCCGCTTTCTCTATGTCCCACCAGAACTGGACAATATGCGGATTTGCTGTCCGCCAGTCATCAATCAGTCCCGGCAGTTCTTCCTCAGTCAGTCCCATATCGAGAGCGCCCATGCTGATCAAGGCTCCGGCTGCGCCGCCGTAACCACACGCCAGTTCCGCGACCTTACCCTTCTGCCGGAGCTCTCCGTTGATGCCGTGTTTGACGACCGGCACACCGAACATCTGGGACGCTGAAGCACAGTAGATGTCGTCCCCACGTTTGAAAGCGTCCATTCGCCACTGTTCCCCTGCAAGCCAAGCCAGCACACGAGCTTCGATGGCAGAAAAGTCTGCCACGATAAACTCACAGCCCTCTTTCGGAATCAGCATGGTTCGGATCAGCTGCGACAGGATATCC
>CADBZI010000064.1 GCA_902799015.1 uncultured Lachnospiraceae bacterium
GCATGGTTTCCTGCCATTCGGAGTATTAGGTAGGCGCTTCAGGGCGTTACTCCCTCATTTCACCAATCGGAATATCAGTTCTCCAAAGTTTTCGGGTCAATGCCCTTCGACTTTGTGCGCAAGCTTTTCACTTACGAACGTGTCGCACGGTTATCGTTCCCGTAACCCTCCAGCAGGTTGATCGCACCCCAGATGCCAAGACCGGCACCGAGTGCCACGACAAGAGTCTGCAGTACACCGACTGCGCTGTTGAAAAATGCCATACAAGGCCTCCTTAAAAGTTCCCCATTCGGGGTGGAATAGGTTTTGTCTGATGCTTCCCGGTTCATAAGCGAGCCCCTCATCTCGATCGCCTCTACAGGCAGTGGGTGCTTGATCCTTAAGATCAGACAACAAGCGGCCCGGACTTTCGATTCGAACCGCTATGTACGGCAGCCCAAAGGCTGCCTTCAGGCCTCGATGACATCATACTCATCGTCTGCTTTCAGCTTCATGCGCCGGTTCAGGTACTTCCCGATGTCAAAGGTGTATTTCTTGTCATAATCGGACGTGTACTTGTAGTTGGGGTGCTGGGTGATATCGTACTTGTCCGACAAGAAAGGCCTGACGCCTCTGAGCTGCAGGACACATTTGCTGCCATTCATGACAGCCAGCTCATCCCGACTCATCAGTTCTTTGCCAAGCTTCTGGTAGTTGGTACCGTAGCTCGGGCTATTGCCCCGGGTGTCGGAGGTGTTAATGGTATCAATGGTTTCCTTGCCCAGAGCCTCTGCCAATTCTTTCAATGTGGTAGGCTCAGATCCTCCCAGGAAGATCTGGGAGTCCATGTTGCCGATGATGGTGTCTGCATTGTCCTTGTAGATAGCCTTCAACTGGGATCTGGCCTGCAATACCAAACAGGCGGAGATCTCACGGCTGCGGATCGTTGCTACCAGCTTTTCCAGGTTCGGGATCTGGCCAATGTTCGCCGCCTCATCGATCAGGCAGCGCACATGGACCGGGAGCCTGCCGCCGTAGACGTCATCCGCCTTCTCACACAGCAGGTTGAAGAGCTGAGTGTAAATCATAGAGATCAGGAAGTTGAACGTTGCATCCGTATCCGACATGATCAGAAACAGCGCTGTCTTCCGGTCTCCGATGGTGTCCAGCTCCAGTTCATCATACGCTGTGATCTCTCGAAGCTCCTGAATATCAAAGACCGCCAGTCTTGCCCCACACGAAATGAGGATGGACTTGGCGGTTTTTCCTGCAGCTAGTTTGTATTTTTTATATTGCCTGACTGCAAAGTGTTTTGGGTTCTTTTTCTCCAAGTTTTCGAACATGATATCTACAGGATTCTGGAACTCTTCATCGTCCTCCCGGACCTCCATAGTGTTAATGAATTCGATCAGGGTGGCGAAGTTCTGCTCCTCAACCGGCGCTTCGTAATGGATATATCCGATCAGCGCACAGTACAGCAGCGTCTCTGCCTTGGTCCAGAACTCGTCACCGGACTTGCCATCACCTTTGGTGTTGGCGATCAGCGTTGTCACGAGCTTCAGGATATCCTTCTCACTGTGGATATAGGCGAATGGGTTATAGTGCATGCTCTTGGAAAAGTTGATCGTATTGAAGACCTTCACCTCATACTTTCCAATGGTCTGAAGCGCATAACCGCATTCCACGAGGATGCTTCCTTTCGGATCTGTCACAACATAGGAGCTGTGCATCTGGAGGAGGTTCGGTTTCAGCCAGAATCGGGTCTTACCGGAACCGGATCCACCGACGATCAGGACGTTCTTATTCCTGGCATTGGCCGGATTCTTCGGTCTGCTGCTCATGGTCAGGCATTCCGTTGCCGTCAGGATCACGTTGTTCTCAAACTTGGGATCCATGAAAGGCTCAATGTCCGCATGAGTACCCCAGCGGGCAGATCCATATTCCTGGTTGTGTTTAAAGTGCTTGGCATTCTTATGACGGAGATAAACCGCAAGGTACAGAGCGCCACCGCAGATGGCACCAACCAGAAGATCTGCCGGATGAAAGCTCGGCATAGGATTTCCAAAGGCGACTCCCAAAGCGCTGAAGAATGACAGCAGCTTTTTACTCGCATCCGCACCTTCAGCCAGCCTCCAGGCCTCGCCAAGATTGGTACAGACGAGGCCGATGAGCGCATAGGGAAGGACCTTGATGATGATCTTTTTCAACTTCTTCGTATTCATCGCGTCTGCTCCCTCTGCCTGTCACGGTTGATGACTCTGCCGGGCAGGGCCAGGATGGCCGCTTTGATCTTCCGGAGCTGTTCCAGAACACTCGGACGTTCTTCTTTTCTAAGGACTGCCTGGGAATACTCATTGAAGGCAGCCGTCATTGCATCTGCGTCTTTGGCCTTGAAGAAAACCAGATAGTGGGGAGGATCCACAGAAGAATCCTTCCGGATCGCATAGTCGATACCGTACTTTCTAGCCACCTTCTCAAAGCCTTTAAGATCCGTCTTGGCGATGTCGATATTGGTGACGCCCTGTCCCTGGCCGATCAGCTCTTTGACTGACTGCTTGCCCTGCGTCGGGATCTCCGCTTCATGCTCCTTCTTTGCCTTTACGTTCTTCCGATGGTTCAGATAGGCACGGACCGCTGAGACTATAGTACGTGCGCTCAGCTTCGACGTGCTGATCGCCAGGTTCACTGTCCTGCTTTCCACTTCTTCCTGCATCCGTCATCACCTCCTCGTTTCTTTCTGCCCGGCTGTTTGCCACCATCAGGGCCATGATCAGCATACCGAACATGGCCCCTCCGAAGAAGCAAAGCGCCGGGATGAGCCATCTCATCACAGGGCTTCCTCCTTCACTTTCTTGTGCGGCTTAACCTCCGGCGCATCCAGCTTCTTGTCCTGCGGCTTCTCGACCTTTTCATCGGGAAGTGGAACAGCCATGATCCCTTTGCCCATCCGGATAAAGACCTCCGGAGAGTGGAACTTTTCCTCAAAGGTCTTCATCTGATCCGGTGTCAGGGAACCGAAGTTCTCATCTGTAAGGCCGACTACCAGGAAGGAACCGGCTACCACGTCGTAGATCTCACCATCCTCATCTCTGAGAGCCCTGTTCAGGGGAAGACCATCGAGCTTGCCTTCCTCGTTCATGACCAGGCCCACAGGTTCATCGAAGGGATACACGACCTCGATATAGCCACCGACAGCACCCTGAAGATCCTCCAACTCCGTACCGATCTCAACAGGACGGGGATGCTGATTCGGTTCCACCAGAAGGACCGTCATGGTGTCCTTTGCGCTTTCTGCACTGTACAGAGCCATTCCTTCCGCAACGCGGCTTTCAAAGGTAACCGCCTTCTCGAAAATGTGGCCATCACTGTCGTAGTGATAAACACTGTCGGAGAGATAGTCTGCAGCACTTACTTCCGTAGCATTAACGCCCCGGACCATATTTTCCAGTTGGTCCCTTTCAAAGGATCCGTCATCACGGATGAAGAGTACCTCATGGACAGAGGAAGGGAGGACGAAAAAGTCACCGCCGAGCCGTTCTGCGGCCTGCTGGAGGAAATCCGGAAGCTGGGTGACGGAAGCACCGTTTACGCCACCTTCGACCGTTGCCACCCACATGGGGGATTCCGGCATATCGAACATGCCGCCGGACATCTCTGCCATCATTTCGGACATGTTTTTGAGAACCGGGGGATGATTGGCCAACTGGGCTGCAACTGCATCCGTATGGAGCTGTTCAGGAGTAACGCCGTACTCTTCAAGCAGCTTGTTGGTCACCAAGGTACTGGCCGAACCATCTGCTCTGCCGGGAAGCTCTACACGGTACACGACCGCGATATCCTCCACTGTCTTGTGGGGGATGTTCTCCAGCATCTCTTTATTGGGCTCCACAGGAACCACCTGCATGACGAGATTGTTCTTCACAGTCTCGTAGTCCGTGATCTCTGAAAGCGCAAATACGGGGATGGCATTCGCTGCCATCTTTGCATCTGCAGCAATCTTATTGAGGATTGCTGCCTCCTGGGATTCGTCTGCCTGGTAGCGTTCAAACGCAGGACTCACGTTGAAGGTCACTGCCGCAGCAGCACCTTCCGGCTGAACAGCGATTCCGGTATAGGATTCGCCCTGCAGCTTGTTGACCTGCTGGATCGTTACCTTGGCATCAGGAAGAGCCTCCTGGACCCGGTCCTTTGCAGCATCGAGGAACTCATCAAAGCTCATCATCACAGCACACCTCCACAATGCAGCACGGGAAGCAGCAGTCTGCTTCGATATCCTCACCCTTGAGAAGATCGGAAGCCTCATAAACCAGAGAAGCAGCTTCTTCAAGAAGTTCAGAGGCCTCCATCAGAAGATCTGCAGCGAGAACCATATCATCGTCCTCAGCCTCGGCTGCCTCCCGGTCTTTCTGCACTTCCTGTTCCTTCGAGATCTTCGCTGCAATCTCCGCCATCGCCTTCAGTCTTTTCATGAAATCATCGTTCTTCATTCGTTCGTTTCTCCTTTTGTGTAGTTTTTTGTAAAGAAAAGCGCCTCTGATTCTCATCAAAGACGCTGCCTTAGGGGTACATATTCAGCTGTCATCTTGCCTTGTCTCTTTGGCGTTTCTTCTGCCACTGATCCAAGAGCTTTAAGATTACATCACTCATCTGCCTGGGCGTATAGGACTTAGGGAAGTACTTCCGAAGCTGTTCACTCTTAAAAGCGACCCGTTCCAGATCGCCCTTCTTGACTTCTGCCAGAATCTCACACATATCTTCCAGCTTACATCCACTTTCCTGGCTGAGCTTTTTAAGTCGCATTGCCTGTGAAACGGAAGGTGTAGCCTGCGTGTAATCTATGGCCTCCAGCAGGTTTTTCTGCTCTTCCGGTGTGAGATAGGAAAGCTCTACAGCAGGATTAAAGGCAATCCGCTTCTGATCGACCATCTCCAGAATCTCAGGGATCAGGTTGGTGAGGCGAATGAAGCGCCTGACTGTTTCTCTGCTTTGGTTATTTTGAGCTCCGAGCAATTCGTTACTCCTCAACTTTGACACAACTTGTGTCGAAGTCCCTTCACTCTGTAAATCAGTCCTCATCCCTTGCCGATTCATAGCTTCCAGTTTCATCTTGTAGGCAAACGCTCTCTCGGAGGGGAGGATGTTCTCTCGCTGCAGGTTGCTGTCTACAACGAGGATCTTCGCCACGTCATCGTCCATGTCCCGAACGATCACCGGCACCTCAGTTAGGCCAACAGCCTCGGCTGCGTGAGCCCTTCTGTGGCCGGAGATAATCTCGAACTTGCCATCCTCTATCGGCCTTGCAATCAGAGGTGTCAGTACTCCGAACATTGAAATGCTCTCTGTTGTCCTGAGCATGGATTCGTCTTCAACCACCTTGAAAGGGTGATCTTTAAAGGGGACCAGTTCTGCAATGGGGATCTTCTGAACCCGGTCCATCTGTTTTTCATAGTCCATTCTGATTCACCTCCTTCATGCATGGACACCGTACATATCGTGATTAACTCTGGCCTGATAGTAAGAGTCGATCGTGACCGGAGCATTGAAAAGCGTCGTCAGCAGATACTGCTTCATATCCCTTACATAGGTCGTGTTCTCCTTCAGGCAGTCCAGGACATATTGGATATGCAGGGAGTTCAGTTTCATGAGCCTGTTTTTTACGATCTCAATGGGCTTATCATCCCCGGCTATCCGGATCGTCTTCCTCTTCGATGAACAGGTCTCTGCCAGGAGATCAAGAATCCCTTCCAGCGTTTCCTTCTCAGATCGATTGCCCTGGATCAGGATAGGGATCTCCAGTTCTTCCCTGAAATAAGCTTCATACTGTGCATAAGCATCGTTTCGCTTCGATTCCCTTCCCGGAAGGAAAGAAAGATCAGTCTGATTTATATCAGTCTTTTTATTATCAGTATTAGTTGGGTTTGATTCTGAGACTTCCTGAGGTTTGATATTCAGACCTCCTGAAGTTTGATTTTCAAACTTCAAG
>CADBZI010000065.1 GCA_902799015.1 uncultured Lachnospiraceae bacterium
GGCGGATCACTTCCTCAGTGAAACCAACTGTCGTATCTTCAGCAGCTACCTTTCCATTGCTGTCCAGAACCACATAGGCAGCATTTTTGCCAAATTGCTGACTCTGCATCAGAAAGAAATGCTGTCCGTCGATCCAGATCTCATCTGCAGCCAGAAAATTCCCGTTCCTTCCTTCGATCTGGTAATCTGTCGTATCAATGGACAGGAGCGCAGTGGATGCTGTCGTATGGAAGAACCCAGTCAGAGCGATCAGCTTCTCCGGATCCACATAGTATGCCGTAGTGATCCCATCCTTCGTAACCGCAAGTACATCGCTGACCTCCAGCTTTTCTCCGGAGGGAGCTGCAGGCAGCCCGTTTTCGAGCTGCCTGCGAAGGTCGGACGCGTCCAGATCCCATGTGAACGGAGAGACGCAGATCTGTTCATACCGATCGGATTGCACCTGTATATGGAATTTCTGCAGATAGTTCCATGAGCGATACCGCAGTGCTTCATTCTCCCAAAGCCCCTTCTTCAACCGGTACACCGCAAACTGCTTTCTCCCATTACTCATTTCTCCCCACCTTCTTCATCCTCTGCCTGCAGTTCTTCCCTGTACTCTTCCAGGCCGAGCAGTTCAAAGGCCTCATCCGTAATGCGCTTCAGCTTCTCGGCGGCACTGATCACGATGGCCTCCATATCCGGATCATCCTTCACTTCGGGAAGGATTTCCTCCAGCCTTGTGATCGTGTTCTTTCTGGTGTCCGGCTCCAGAACTGCCAGAACCAGCAGTTCTTCTTCATCAAATGTAATCTTTCTCATAATGCCTGCTCTCCCTTCCCTCGTTTTACTACCTGTGCCTTCTGCCTCTCCGGCATCTCCGGTTTTGCTCTTTCGGCCGCCTTGATCTGCCTCTGCTTTTCACCGAGCCTTCCAAGGACAGATTCCTTCCGCCTTGCGGGCTGGCTTACATCCTTTGAAAGACTTGGCTTAGCAACTCCCTCTGTTTTCTGAGGTGCTGCCTCCACCTTTTCAGGAATGACTGTGCCAATCTTCGCTGTTTCTGTCTTTTCAGCATCTGCCTGTTTTGATCCTGTCTCCGCTGATTTATCCTGCGCTGCTTGATCCTGCGTTGCCTTATCCTGCACAGTCTTTTCCTGCGCCTGCGCCGTTGCCAGGAATTCCGGTACTTCCTCATATCCGAAGCGATCCACATAGTAGGCATGGTCTTCTCCGTCCTTGTGGACGACTACGATGTCACTGACGCTCAGGGAATGACCGGTAAAATCTTCCGGCATCTTCGGTCCGTTAAACTGTATATACAGGTCCTCCAGGGTCGTTCCCGGAACCAGCGCTCCCACATACACTTCCTGATAGTCTTCCGGGCGGATCTCCATCCCCTTCTGCCGGATATAATCCATCCCCATAAACTCAAAGACACCGGCAGGGCTTCCTTCCCGGATCTGGTAAATGGTATAGAGGTCCGTATCCTGCTCGGCGCTCTTTTCTGCTGCCAGCTCCTTCATCCGCTCTGCCATGAAGGAATCCATCTCTTCTATGATCTCGCCCGCCGTCCTGCGGATCGTATCCATGCAGGCCTTCAGCTGTTTGGTATCCTGACTGCCGGACCAGCTTGCCAGATAGGGAATCGAATAGCCTGACGTATCCATGTGGTAATGAAACATCACCGTGTAGGCAATGGATTCGGCCTCCAGTTCCTTCTGCTGGGCACTTTTCGCCACGCCCTCCGCCTTCATGGCATCCCGGTCATGAAGCCTGGCATGGCTGACCTCATGCACCAATGTCTTCAGCGTCTGGCTCTCGCTCATCCCTTTCTGGATCACAATCTCTTTATCGACCGTGTGGTAATAACCCTTCGCGCCGGTGTCGATATCCGCAAAGCGGATCGGAACCGGGCTGATCGCCGTGAGCGCATCCATAAACATCTGGTAATGCTCTGCATCCCCGGTTAGCTCTGCCACGTCCAGCTCCGGAAGCGGGTCACCGGTTGTCTGCGAGAGATCGAATACTTTCTCCACCTTGAATCGTGGGATGGTCACCTCCACTTCTTCTGTTTTCGGCTTCCCGTCCGTACCCAGAACGGGAGAGCCTGTCCGGGAGTCAATCACCTCCCGTTCCCTGCGTTCCTTCACCGGTGCCGGCGCGATGATCGACAATCCCTTCTGACCGCGCATTACCTGACGGTTGAACTTTGTCTTCCAGGTGGTATAAGACGCCACCCTCGTCGCCTCCGGCATCTGCATCGCGATCAGCAGCACGTTATTGGCACTGTAATGATGAAACTTTGACATCGCTTCCAGTACTTTACGGAACTGCACGTCGTTTGTCATATATTCCTTCACGCCCGCCTCCAGTCTGTCAGTGATTTCCTTCAGCTGCTCCCGGCGGCTTGGATATGCGGGACGTTCGCTTTCCTGACGGGATCTCTCGCCTGAACCCGCCCTCGCCCTTTCTCCCGAAGCGTTCTGTCCGGACTGCACAGGCTCACCGGCCGCAGCCTGCTCCATCTGTTCTCTCTGATCTCTTTCTGCCATATGCTCTCTTCCTCCTGATCGTATTTCTGTTTTCTCTCCGACGCGGAGAATATCCTCCGCTGCCATGGAAATTGTCTGATCTGTAAAGTCCAAAGTCCCCTGCTCCCGCATGCTGAAATAGAGTCCGTTCCCACCGCCCACAATGATGTGGTCTACGCAGCCTATCCCAAGGATCTTTCCTGCCTCCAGTACTCTTCTGGTCAAAAGGGTGTCCTCCTGCGACGGCGTGACATCCCCGCTCGGATGGTTGTGCAGCATCATGAATGACTGTGCATTGGACAGGATCCCTGATTTCATGATATTGGGGATGAACGCGATCGACTGGCTCAGGTCCCCGACACTGACCACATGAAAATTGATGGGCTGAAGCCGGCTGTTCAGGTTGACCACACAGAGAACTTCCCGGTCATAACCGGAAAGCTCCCTGCGCATTACATCCAGTGCCGCTTCAGGATTTGACATGGGCTGATCGGAGAAGAGAGAACGTCCTTTTTCCAGGCGGATCCGGACTTCGCGCAGCTTATACTGCTTCGTTTCCGTCATTTCGATCGTCTCTGCCATGATCGTCTTCCTCCTCAAACCGTATCGTTAAGATTTCATCCTCCGGCATATCCCTGATATATTCCTTCAGCTGCGCAAGCGTCATGGTTTCTTCCTTCATCTGCTCCTTGCTCCTCTCTGCCTGCCGCCGAAAGTCTTCGGGAAGTCGAGGCTGAACATGGCCCTGCCGTCCTTCCATTCCATCAGAAGATCTGCTGTAAACAGCTTGTCTTTTTTTGCTGAATACAGGTCTTTTACCCTGGTTTTTCCCTTCGCCAACAGATCCTTTGCCATCCCGGCATCCAGCTTTTTCTGCATCCGTTCGAGATAGCGGTTTTCTTTCCAGAGAACGAACCTGCAATCGCGGTTCGAACAGTAGAAGTTCTGCTTCCCTTCATAAACCGGAGAGCCGCAGACCGGACAGTTTCCGATAACCTCCCGTTCCTTATGGATTCCGAAACGGTTCCTCTCGCCTCCGTCTATCTGCCGGCATTCGTCTAGCATTTGCCGGAGCATCCCGGTGATCCCGTTCATAAAGGCACGGCTGTCATACTGTCCCCGCTCGATCATGAGAAGCTGATTTTCCCAGTCCGCCGTCATCTTTGCGGACTTCAGGTATTCCGGCATCACGGATATGAGCTGCCTTCCGGCTTCTGTTGCGATGACCTGCTTCTTTTTACGAACCGCATAGTCCGACTGGATCAGCTTGTCGATGATGCTCGCCCTTGTCGCAGGTGTACCGAGGCCCTTACGCTCTACATCTGCCTCCATATCGGAGCTGCCGGCACGCTCCATCGCTGAAAGGAGGGTATCCTCCGTATAGTGTTTTGGCGGCTGGGTCCAGTGATCCGATACTTTTGTATGCGCCGGTAAAAGCGAAGCTCCCTGATAGAGGGCGGAAAGATCCTGGCCTTCACTTACGGCACCCAGATCATCCGTTTCGCTTTCCGCATCTGCCCGGCACTGATGTTTCATGGCTTCCTCTATGGCTCTCCACCCCGGTTCCTTTAATGATCTGCCCGACGCGGAAAAGGAGTATCCGCAGCACTGAAGGGCTGCCTTCACCGTCTCATAGACATGCGGCCTTCCTGCCGCGCACAGCAGCCTTGCCGCAACCATAATCAGCACATTTTTCTCTTCCACAGAGCATTTGGAAAGATCCCCTTTCCGAATCTCCAGGGTCGGGATAATGGCATGATGGTCGCTGACCTTTTTGCTGTTTAAGAGCCTGCCGGTTTCCTCCGCAGGATCTGCGGCAAGGAACGGAAACACCTCCCTGCTTGCAGCGATCACATTCCTTGCTGTCTGCTCCATATCATCCGTCAGATAATTGCTGTCGGTCCTTGGATAGGTGATCAGCTTGTTCTCATAAAGGGACTGGGCGCATTCCAGAGTCTTTGCCGCCGTATACCCGAAGAGCCTGTTGGCATCCCGCTGCAGCGTTGTCAGGTCATACAGCTTTGGCGGGGCAACCGTTTTCGTCTGGCGTTCCAGCGATGTGACCAGGGCATTTCTCCCCTCGCACATGCCGGCCAGGCGGTTGGCTTCTTCACGGGATGTGAAGTGTTCTGATACCGCATCGATTGTTTTCCCCTGACTGTCGATCAGCAGATGGGTAATGAAATACTGTTCCTTCTGAAATCCGCCTATTGCTGCTTCCCGATCCGCCAGCATGGCCAGCGTCGGTGTCTGTACACGTCCGACGGAGAGTCGGTAATCATATACCTTTGTAAATGCCCTTGATGCGTTCATTCCGACCAGCCAGTCCGCCTGTGCCCGGCAGACGGAAGCATCTGCCAGATTCCGGTATTCCTCCGCTCCCTTCAGCGTACGGAAGCCCTCCCGGATTGCATTATCTTCCATGGAAGAGATCCAGAGCCTCTTCACCGGCATCCGGCTGCCTGACAGTTCATACACCCGGTTGAAAATGAGTTCACCTTCACGCCCGGCATCACAGGCATTCACCACGTAGGAAAATTCATTGCTGTTTAAGAGGTCCTTCAGGGTCTTAAACTGCCTCGCTTTGTCCTCCGTCACCTCCAGCTTCCATTTATCCGGGATGATCGGCAGTGCCTCCAGCGACCATTTCCGGTAGCGCTCGTCATAGGCCTCCGGCATGACATATTCCGCCAAATGGCCGAAGCACCAGCTGACCGCGCCTTCCGGGCCTTCCAGATACCCGTCCTTTTTGTCCTCACACACCAGGACCTGCGCGATCGTCCTGGCCACGCTCGGTTTCTCCGCAATCACCAAAAATCTCTCTGAAAAAGGATTCTGATACATATTCCCTCCCCTTCTGTGCATGGCCGTCCATGTAACGGCCGCTGCACGTTCCTTAAAAACACACAGGCACCCGGTCTCCCGGATGCCTGCCTTCACCTTATGCTTCTTACGATTCCTGTTTTTCTGCCTGCTTCTGCTTTGCTGCGAACGCGATCAGCAGCTGATACTGCTTCAGGCGTTCTGCCATCATTTTTCTAAGATCCATATCCTTCTCCTTTCCGGCCGCTGCCGGCCAGTGTCTACCGATGGTTCTCTTTTCATTTCGGGAAGTCATATCCGGGCTGCCTTCGCCGGTCAGATCGAGGCTTCCTGTGCGCGGTTCGGACCGCTCTTCTTCGGCTGGCCTTTCACCTGTTCCTTTTTCTCATTCAGACGGCCAAGTACGGATTTGCGTTCCTTTCCGGC
>CADBZI010000066.1 GCA_902799015.1 uncultured Lachnospiraceae bacterium
GAGCGGACGGCCCGACCTCGATCTTCCTTGCAGGTAAGCTGGGACAGACGACCTTGATGGGACCGATCGCGGTGGCAGCGTATTCCTACATGTCACTGGTTCCGATTATCCAGCCGCCGATCATGAAACTGTTTACCAGCGAGAAGGACAGAAAGATCAAGATGGAGCAGCTTCGTCCTGTCACCCAGCTTGAGAAGATTCTTTTCCCGATCATCATCACGGTTGTTGTCTGCATGCTGCTTCCGACAACGGCTCCGCTGGTCGGTATGCTGATGCTCGGGAACCTGTTCCGCGAGAGCGGCGTTGTCCGTCAGCTGACGGAGACAGCATCCAACGCACTGATGTACATCGTTGTTATTCTTCTTGGCACCAGCGTCGGCGCTTCCACTTCCGCGGAGGCATTCCTGAATGTCGATACCCTGAAGATCGTGGTCCTCGGCCTTGTTGCATTTGCGTTTGGTACGCTTGGAGGAGTTCTGCTCGGACAGCTGATGAAGATTCTGACGCACGGGAAGATCAATCCTCTGATCGGCTCTGCGGGCGTGTCTGCTGTTCCGATGGCAGCGCGCGTTTCCCAGAAGGTCGGTGCCCAGGCAGATCCGACGAATTTCCTGCTGATGCACGCGATGGGACCGAATGTTGCAGGCGTTATCGGCACCGCCGTTGCGGCCGGTACGTTTATGGCAATTTACGGAGTCGCGTAACACAGAAGAAACAGGTTTTCGCGCCAGGGCGGAACGGGCTTCACAGTACCTGACCGCCTGGCTGTGACAATTCATAATGAAAGGAAAGAATAAGATGGCAGCAGAGAAAAAGCCGATTAAAATAACTGAAACCGTGCTGCGCGACGCGCATCAGTCTTTGATCGCGACACGTATGCCGACGGAAGAGATGCTTCCGATCATTGATAAGATGGACAAGGTCGGTTATCACTCCGTAGAGTGCTGGGGCGGTGCGACCTTCGATGCGGCGCTTCGTTTCCTGAAGGAAGACCCGTGGATCAGACTGAGAAAGCTGCGTGATGGCTTCAAGAACACGAAGCTGCAGATGCTTTTCCGTGGTCAGAATATTCTTGGCTACAAGCCGTATGCGGATGATGTCGTAGAGTATTTCGTTCAGAAGTCGATTGCGAATGGTATTGATATTATCCGTATCTTCGACTGCTTCAATGATCTGAGAAATCTTCAGACCTGTGTCAAGGCCGCGAATAAGGAAAAGGGACATGCACAGATTGCTCTTTCTTACACGCTGGGAGAGGCTTACACACTTGATTATTGGGTAGACATTTCCAAGCGTATCCAGGATATGGGTGCGGATTCCATCTGTATCAAGGATATGGCCGGGCTGCTTCTTCCGTATACGGCAACTGAGCTGATCGCAGCCATGAAGGATGCGGTGGATCTTCCGATCCAGCTTCACACCCATTACACCTCCGGCGCAGCATCGATGACCTATCTGAAGGCTGTGGAAGCCGGTGTGGATGTGATCGACTGTGCCATGAGCCCGTTCGCACTGGGAACCTCCCAGCCGGCGACAGAGGTTATGGTCAAGACCTTTGAGGGAACGCCGTATGATACCGGTTACGACATGAAGCTTCTGGAGGAGATTGCAGATTACTTCCGTCCCTACAGAGACGAATGCCTGGAGAATGGCCTGCTGAATCCGAAGAACCTCGGCGTCAATATCAAGACACTGGTCTATCAGGTGCCGGGCGGCATGCTCTCAAACCTGACCTCGCAGCTTGACAAGCTCGGTGCTGCTGATAAGTACTATGAGGTGCTTGAGGAAGTCCCGAATGTCCGGAAGGATCTCGGAGAACCGCCGCTGGTTACGCCGTCTTCCCAGATCGTCGGCACACAGGCGGTTATGAATGTGATTGCAGGCGAGCGCTACAAGATGGTTCCGCAGGAAACCAAGGATGTACTGAGCGGAAAGTATGGCGAGACCGTCAAGCCGTTTAACAAGGAAGTCCAGAAGAAGTGCATCGGAGACGCAAAGGTTATTACACATCGTCCGGCCGATGACATCGCTCCGATGCTTCCGGGCTATGAGAAGGAGATCGCGCAGTACAAAGAGATGGATGAGGATGTCCTTACCTATGCGCTGTTCCCGCAGGTCGCCATCGATTACTTCAAGTATCGTCAGGCGCAGGAGACAGGTGTGGATCCTACTCAGGGAGATGCCAAGAATAAAGCATATCCTGTATAATGGGAAACGGGGGTGATCCCCTGACAGAAAACAGACGGGGCCGCTGCATTAAAACAAAATGCAGCGGCCCCTTTTCTTGAATCTTTTGCTATGTCATGATATCATCAGACAGGACGGCCTGCAGTCCTTGCATCCTTTGTCACGTCAGCAGACGGGCCGTGTGGGGATCGGGCCGGAAGGCCCGATCCGGTTGGAACTGCCGCGGGATGTGATGGTCGTAACAGGATACCGGAAAGGGGATTTATTATGGCTGCTACCGAATCAGCTGAGAATTACCTGGAATCGATTCTCGTTCTAAGCCAGGAGAAACCGGTCGTCAGAAGTGTTGATGTTTCCAATTATACCGGTTACCGCAAGTCGAGCATCTCAATTGCAATGAAGAATCTGAAGGCAGATGGCTATATCACCATCAGCCCGGAAGGGTATATCTATCTGACCGAAAAGGGGCTGCAGATTGCATCGATGATCTATGAGCGTCATCAGGTGCTCTCGGCCTGGCTGATCCACCTTGGAGTAGACGAAAAGACAGCTGTGGATGATGCATGCAGGATAGAGCATGATATCAGTGCGGAAAGCTTTGCTGCGATCAAAAAGTATATCAGCGAGAATGCCTGATGATGAGCGGCAAGGGTGGAATCAAAAAGAACAGATATACCGAGATTGATATCGCCAGAGGGATCGGTATCTTTTTTGTGGTGCTCGGACATTCGATCAAACAGACACAGATACAGGCGGCATGGATCAGGATTCTGACTTACATCATCTACAGTTTCCACATGCCGCTTTTTTTCTGCCTGTCCGGATTCGTATCGGCAAAAATCCTGCGCATGCACAAACACGAAAGGATTCAGTATGTTTCTTCACGAGCCAGAAGACTCCTGATTCCTTATTTTACAATCGGACTGATCTATATCCCGGTCAAGCTGAAGCTGAGCGAAGCGGCAGTGAAGCCCTTTGCAGTTTCTGACATCTGGAAACTCCTGATCGGACAGAATCCCGACGTATCGTTGTGGTTTTTATATATTCTGTTTTTGATTGAACTGATCTGCGCGGCGCTTGTCAATACATACAACTTCCGTTCGATCTGGTACGGGAGCTTCTTTTTGAGTGTTGCGATCTACTGGCTGAATCTGGATATCCGGACGCCGAAATATCTGTTTTTCTTCCTGATGGGAATCTGGGTCAGACTGAAGTTTGAAGATTGCCGCGAGGCTGGATATGAGGATGCCATGGATGGGCAGGATCTGCTGGCATTCCTTGCATTTGTTACAGACATCATTGCCATTGTTTTTCTGTATCGGACAACCATTACCGTGACGATGGTGCTGACAAGTCTGTGCGGGATCTATCTGGTTCTCTGGGTATCCTCCAGACTGGTCTATAACATCGATGGGGAAGAAAAGGAGCCGGGAAAAGCTGCGCGGATTCTTCTGCTGCTGGGGCTTTTTTCCATGGACATCTATATCCTGCATGAGCCGATCATGACAGCCGTAAAGCTGTTGCTGTGGAACCGGCTTGGGTGGAATTATATCTTATGTACCTTTGTGATATTTGTCTGTGCGCTTTGTCTGCCGATCCCCATTTCAAAATGGGTGATCCGGAAGATCAAGCCGCTTCGGATTCTCCTGCTGGGGGAGAGGTGATTCGTGAAAAAGAAGATTCGGGTAGTTTTCTTTCTCTGTAGTCTGACGGTGATCGTGTTTGCGGCATGGTCCCTGATCCGCTCCCTGCGGCCAAGCAAGGGAAAAGCGTATGAAAGATTGAGTGTGGAGGAAGCCCGGGAGTATATGAGCTATGAGATGAAATACTGCATCGTGGATGTGCGGGAGAGGGCAGCCTATGAAATCTCTCATGTAGAGGGAGCGAAGAACCTTCCTGTCGATGAGATGGTAGAGCGTGCGGACAAAGTTCTTTCTGACCGGCATATGATGCTGTATCTGTATGGCGCAGATGAAGACCAAAGCTGCGCAGGCGCGCAGAAGTTGAGTGATATGGGTTTTACCTCTGTTACGGAGACAGGAAGCTATCAAGACTGGCTTGCGTACCCGGAAGAATGATGTTACAATAATGTTACATAAATATTAAAAGGGCTTGAACTGCGGCACATTACGGGAAAGAGGTAGAATTGTGAGTGTAAGAAATGAAACGCAAAAATATGCAAAGCATATTCTGTGGATCCTTCTGGTTTCCATGCTTCTGATGTTCTTTGTGCCGCACAGCGCTATGGCGGCTTCTGCGAAGAAGATTACGATGATGCGTGGAGAGACAAGGCAGCTGAAAAGAAACAATGTTGTCTGGATGTCCAGGAATCCATCCGTTGCCAGCGTGTCTTCCCGTGGAGTGGTGACAGCGAGAAGCGGCGGAAAAGCAGTTGTCATTGCCAGAAGGGGAACGAAAAAATACCGTTATAAGATTACGGTGGAAGCGCCTGTTTTGAATCAGTCGGCGATTAAGATCCCTCTGGACCAGACTGCAGTCCTCAGGGTAACCGGGACCAGCAAAAAGTTCCGGATTGTTTCATCGGATCCGTCTGTCGTCAGTGTTGTGAAGGCGAAAAAGAAGAATAAGTTTCGGGCAACGGCACTGAAGGATGGTGTTGTCACAGTTAAGGCTGTCTGGAAAAATTACACAATTTCCTGCGTTGTAACAGCTGGAAAGGGGAAAAAGTCCTCTGCGGCGTCAGGTGCAGGTACAGCAGGCGCAGGCACAGCAGATGCAGGTACTTCTGACAGCAGTCAGCCGGGAACCATTACACTTTCCTACAATGGGACGCCGGTGCAGACACTAACGCAAATCCGGTCGGATGTTGCAAGATATGTCAGTTCTGTCAGCAGCTTCGGACAGAGTGCTCCTTTGTACACAAGCACGAACGGCGGCGACGGTCTGGAGAGTATCTTCGCCCCGACAAACAATGGTAATATAAATGTCCAGGGCGTAAAGCTGTCTGAGGCGGCACGCATCGGAACGATTCAGAAGGCGTGCCTGTGGGCCAGAGCGGTCTGTGACAGCGAGTATCATGGCTACGATGACGGGCAGGGCAGCGGGAGAGCGAGGTACACCTGGGGAATCGCGAAGGAAGACAGTCCGGGAACGGGAGACTATTGCTGCTATTCCCTTACGGAATGTGCCTATTATTTTGCAGGCGTGAATCTTTTGGGAGAGTGTCTTGGCAATCCGAGCGCGGCAATCTATCCGCCGTTTTCCACGATGCTGTTCACAAGCAGAGGCGTATCTTTCTGGGGAGATTCGAAACCCAGATCGACAGCGCCGTTTGACTGCACGAATTATTATCCGAAGGCCGGATTT
>CADBZI010000067.1 GCA_902799015.1 uncultured Lachnospiraceae bacterium
ATGGTTATACGAAAAATACGAGCCGTGACTTTGAAGTGAGTTATTTTACTCGCAGCCATATCATGAAGATACTTGATAATCCAGTCTATGTTGGTAAGATCGTATATGGTAAGAGTGCCACAGAAAAAGTCAAAGGAACCAGAGATCAATATCGTAGAGTTAAGCAGGATGATTATCTTGTCGCTGATGGAAGACATGATGCTATCATAGATGAAGATACTTGGAACAAAGCTCGTGAGAAGCGAAAAGAGACCGGTGTCAAATGGAATAAGATTCATGATCTTGACCATGAACATCTTCTGGCAGGTATCCTGAAATGCCCGATCTGCGGAGCTTCTCTTGCCGGAACAGTTCGACGGAAGAAGTATCCAAGCGGCAAGGTGAATTCCACATTCTACTATCGATGTTTACACCGAAAGCGAATTGAAAGCACTGGTAAGAAATGTGATTTCAAACCTTCGCTAAACCAGATTGATACAGATGCCGAAATAATTGGTGTTATTCACGACATGGTGAATGATGAACAGTTTGAAGCTTTCATCAGAGGCAAGCTGGATGAGAAGGTGGATGTATCAAGCTTTGAAGCAGAGCGTGAAGGTCTCAGGACTCAGCTGGTTCAGGCGACAGGTGCAAAGGATAAGCTGATGCAGCAGCTGGATAGACTGGATGTTACTGACAGGCATTACGATCGAAAGTATCAGGACATGCAAGACCGTCTGGATACACTTTATGACAGGATCGCTGACCTGGAAGAAAAGATCGATGATGTGACTGATAAGATATCCGGAGCCTATGATGAGAACCTGACATCAAAGCAGCTCTGCAAGGTTCTTCTCCAATTCGATGAAATGTTTGAAGAAATGACCGACTTGGAGAGAAAAGAGTTTTTATATACACTTATTGAAAGGATTGACCTGTTTCCTGAAAGACAGGAAAATGGAAGCATCCTGAAGCGAATCAGATTTAAATTCCGCGTAGATTATGACGCTGAAGCTGGTGGTAGGGTGTTGCTCAACGAAAACGACGTCGAGACGGTAGCGTTATTGTCCAAACTTAATCAGGTAGAACATGTCGACGTGCTTGTTGACATGAATGAGCTCGATCTGACGGCGGCAGAGAGTAAGCCAACCTATCGGGAGATTCAGGATTACGTAAAACAGCAGACAGGGCTGAATGTATCGAATCTGAATGTGGCTCAGGTGAAGAGAAAATATGGTCTGATCGAGCGCGCGAATTACAACCTCCCTAAGAAAGAGAAGAGCAGAACGCCGGGATGCCTTCCGGAGAAAGAAGAAGCAATTGTTGAGGCACTGAAGCACTTCGGCTGTATAGGTGGGTAATGACTATTTTTCTTGCCGTTTATCTGGCCAAAACTAAACACTTTGCTGTGGTATTCTTATAATAACGGGAACCGTGGAGGAAAAGGACTATGCGCTAGAACATGGTCCTGATTTTTTTGCAGTTTATCGGACCAAAACCAGCCACTTTGCTGTGTTATTTTTATAATAACGGGAACCGTAATGGGATGGGTATTAGATCCGCATGGTGCCGTTGCCTGAAATGCCTGTGGCCGTCAGCGCAGAGATCAATCTGTACTGACGGCCATGGGCGTTTTTTGTCCATGGAGAGGAGGAATGGAGTGAGCATCAATAAATTTTAGAAGGGAGGAATTGAACGTGTCAGAAGATTCATGGAGTATGCGGAAGAGGAGGCGATATATTGAAAAATTCACTCGAGATGGAAAGGTTTACTTCTTTACTGGCAAGGCTGATTTCAAAATACATCAATCAGCTTGATCTGTCGGATATGAAGGAAACCAGGGAAGAATCATTCGCTATGCGGATGTTTCTTTACCAGAAGAAAATGAAGGAATGTACGAAGCCTAATATCCGGAGAAAGGCGGGTTTTATTCATGAGGGAAAACATAACTCAGGAGGACAGAATCGAGCGGCTCAATCGTCAGATTGCGGAGCTCGAGAAAAAGACGAAGAGGCTGCAAATCGACAAAAGCGAAAAGCTTCGTGAAAAGAAGAGGGAAGAACGGAAAGCGAGAAATCACCGTCTGATTCAGATGGGAGCTGTAATAGAGAGCGTCCTCGGACGACCGATTACGGATGAGGACATTCCAAGGCTACTCGATCTTCTGCGTTTTCTTGAGGACGAAGATGACCATTACTTCAGCGAAGCGATGAACGGAGTTTTTGATTATCGGAGTGCGAAATGAACGACAGAGCAGAATATTTTCCTTATTTTCCTGAAAATAAGGCGCACTTATACGCACACTTCGTATGCATAAGCGCGGAAGGGTTTCACCCTTCACTGAGCAGAGGCTCTGCCTCTGCACTCCGGCGGGATCCTCCAGACGCCAAGGCAAAGGCTTTGCCTCTGCACACTGATCAGGCATCGGTAAAAAAGACAGACCTATCTTGGCAGGCCTGTCTTTTTCTTACCGAGCCTGAATGCTGCCCCTGCCACGGAAAGGAGGGACATGGCAATTTACCACTGCAGCATCAAAATCGGCAGCCGGCATGGAAGGAAGTCTTCCGTAGCTGCCGCAGCCTACCGGGCCGGGGAACGGCTGAAGGACGAACGGACCGGCAAGGTGTATGACTATACGAGAAAAAAGGAAGTTGTCTATTCGGAGATCATGTGTCCAGATCAGGCACCTTCCTTTTTTTATGACCGCGCGTCCCTGTGGAACAGTGTCGAGCAGGTGGAGAAGCAGGACAACGCCCAGCTCTACCGTGAGTTTGAGCTTGCTCTGCCCAGAGAGCTGTCCACGGAGCATCAGATCCTTGCGGCGAGAAAGTTTTTCCGAAAGAGAGTCGAGGAGGGAATGGTCATCGACTGGTCCTTTCACGACAAGAAGGGGAATCCGCATGTTCATGGAATCTCGCCGACAAGAGCGCTGAAGCCGGACGGAAGCTGGGCACCTAAACGGAAGCAGGTCTATGTTCTGGATGAAAATGGTGACCGGGTCCCTATCATCGACCCAAAGACGGGCCAGCAGAAAATCGGCGCGAAGGGCAGGAAGATGTGGAAGCGCCAGACCGTCGAGGCGAACGGATGGAACGATACCGGCAACGCCGAGCGCTGGAGGGAGGAGTGGGCGGAGATCTGCAATCACTATCTGGCGCTTGAGAAGAAGAAGGAGAGGGTCGACCACCGCTCCTATGAAAGACAGGGCATCGAGCAGGTCCCGACCAGACACGAAGGTTATGCAGCCCGAAAAATCGAGGAGAGAGGCGGCATCTCTGAGATCCGGCAGGCGAACCGTCTGATCCGGAAGATCAATGATCTTCTTAGGAGGGCAAGAGAGGTCGGCACCGAACTGATAGCGGAATTTTACCAACTGAAAGAAAAACTGAAAAGGAGCGTGGACAGAGCATATGGACAAGAAGACAGCATCGGAGATCTTAAGCCTTCTGACGAAGATGATCGAGGTCATGGACGAACAGCAGAATCTCCTGCAGGAAGCGGAACAGGATCTGGAGGAACTTGGAAACAAATACAGGGAATGCAGAAAGGAGCGGGACCTACTGCAGGCACAGGTCACTCCGGTCAAGATGGCAAACAACAAACTGACCAGCCAGAACAGAGAGCTTATGGCCATGAACCGCAGACTGATGGAGGAGTCCCGGATGACATCCTGATGGCGATGAGGGAAGGGGACCAGATCACAAGGCAGTTCAACGAGTTTCTGAAGGAGAGGGAACAGCGCAGGGAACAGGAACTTGCCGAGCGGGAGCTTGAAGAGGATGGCCCCTGCCTCTGAACTGCATAGGCTGAAGAAAGGAGGTGGAGCGCATGGAGACAGACATCTTTCGCTGCGTGAAGCAGAATGTTACCGCACGGAATGCCGCCGAGCGGTATGGCATCAGAGTCTCCGGAAATGGAATGGCGCGATGTCCATTTCATCCGGACAGGACACCAAGCATGAAGATCGATGCCCGTTATCACTGTTTCGGCTGCGGAGCGGATGGGGATGTGATCAGCTTTGTGAGCAGGCTTTTCAATCTGAAGCCGATTGATTCAGCAAGGAAGATTGCAGAGGATTTCGGGATCACGATACCGGAGCGTGGATCCCTTACAAGAGAGCAGAGACGCGAAGCAGCAAAACGGCAGAAGGAAATCGCAGAGATCAGAGACAGGGATCGGAAGTACAGGGAGATCGAGCAGCATTTCTTCCAGAGCCTGGCAGACTATCACGATCGTCTGCGGGACTGGATGGAGACATTATTCCCCAGAGCGCCGGATGAGGAGCCAGATCCACGGTTTGTAGAAGCAGTTCAGAACATCACTCACATCGAGTATGTTCTGGACTGCTTTTTTGATGCAGGGATGCAGGAACGGATCGAGATCATGAATGACATGTGGAAGAAGGTGGAGACATTTGAGAGAAAGTATAGCAAACATTCCCCCGGAGAGCCTGAAGCAGTTTCAGGAGCTTATCAGGAAAAGCGAGGCGACAGGGGTGAAGGGGCAGAAGCCGAAGAAAGGAAAAAGTCAGGGAACGCTTCAGAATCCGGATACCCCACGATGGTTTCAGGAAGGGAAGATTCTGGAGATCGAGTTCTGCGAGGACTTCCTGAAGAGGCACCCGGTCAGGAGCTATCACGGAAAACTTTATGATGTGGACGGCGCAGTCGATGAAGAGAAGCTGAAGAAAGAAATCCTGCTTATTGTGAAAGGATTTGTCGGCGTAAATGTTTCCTCAAAGCTGGATCATATCGTCAGCACGCTGAAGATCGTTTCCTATTCGGGAGAAATCAAGCCACAGCTCGACCGGATCCATGTGGCGAATGGAACGCTCTTCCTTGACGGAAGATTTACGGACCAGAAGGAATTCTGCCTGAACCGTCTTCCGATACGATACAGGCCGGACGCTCCGAAGCCGGAAATGTGGCTCCGTTTTCTGGGTGACCTGTTCTACGAAGAGGATGTGAAAGCCCTTCAGGAATTCCTGGGATATACATTTCTACCGACCAACAAGGGACAGGCGATGCTGATCATCATCGGAAGGGGCGGCGAAGGGAAAAGTCAGATTGGGATCGTTCTCCATGAGATCCTCGGAAACAGCATGAACTTCGGGAGCATTCAGAAGCTTGCGGGGAACCGTTTTTACCCGGCAAGCCAGGAAGGAATGCTCCTTCTCCTGGACGATGACATGGGGACGGATGCCCTGACCGATACAGGAGTCATCAAGTCGATCATCACAGCAACCGGAGGCTTTGATCTGGAGCGGAAGGGTAAACAGAGCGTCCAAGGAAGGCTGTACGTCCGTCTGATTGCACTCAGTAACGCTGCTCTGTCTTCCCTCTACGATAAGTCGGAAGCATTTTACAGAAGGCAGCTGGTGATCCTTGTGAAGGACAAGCCGAAAGACCGCAAGGATGATCCAAATATCGCCGAGGAGATGTGCCGGGAGAAGGAAGGGATTTTCCTCTG
>CADBZI010000068.1 GCA_902799015.1 uncultured Lachnospiraceae bacterium
AAATACATTGAGGTTGTTAGACAGTTCTTATGAAACAAGGAGATTCATATGAAAAAACTGCGCATTTGTTCTCTATTGCTGGCCGCGGTACTGGTGTACCTGCTGGGGGTCAGCGCTGCGGCGGCGGATGAGCATGCCGCCAAGCAGCCAGACTACAGTAAAACAGGATCCATTTCTGTGACCATACGGACTGCGGACAAGACGCCGGTGTCCGGAGGAACCCTGACCATCTATGAAGCCGCCAAGGCTATGGTTGATAACGGAGACAATTACTTCGCATTGACCAAGGCCTTTGCGGACGCTGACGTCGATCTGACGAATCTGGAATCAGCAGGCCTGGCGGAGACGCTGGCTGGCTATGCCTCTGGGGCGGAAGGTACTACAGTGTCGATCGGCTCCGATGGTACAGCAAAATTCAGCAGCCTGGAGTTGGGGCTTTATCTGCTGGTACAGGAAACTCCGGCGGAGGGCTACGAGGCTATTTTACCGTTCCTGATGACGGTGCCGTTTTGGGATGGCGAAGCCCTGATTTACGATGTGGACGCCACTCCGAAGCCTGTGGTGGCCATCGCAAACGGGAAGGTCGCGCTTTCTGTTGAGAAAAAGATTGAGGAAAAAGCCGGAAAGGCTCCGAAGGACACAGCGTTCCAGTTCACCCTGACCCCGAAGGCAAAGGGATATCCCATGCCCGCGGGAGGGGTCAATCAAGATGGAGCAGTTACAGTATCTATTACTGGTTCTGGCACAGCTGATTTCGGCACGATCTCTTATGACTCCTCCAACGCGGGGAAGACGTATACCTACACTGTGGCAGAATTCAAAGGCGATGCGAAGAATTATACTTATGACGAAACGGTTTATGAAGCCCATGTGCAGGTTTCCTATAAGGACGGAAAGGTGACCGCAACACTGGTATGCACAGACGCATCTGGCAAGACTGTGGATACGATGGCCTTTACCAATGTCTATGAAGAGGAGCCGAAGCCTAGCCCCAGTGTGAGTTCTACGCCGTCTCCCACACCGTCTCCCACACCGTCACCCGTGCCAACCCCCGCAAAGACTTTGCCCAAGACTGGACTTCTCTGGTGGCCGGTTATACTTCTGGCTGCATTGGGCATTCTGTTTGTGGTGGCCGGTTTGGCATATAGACGAGGTAGATCTCGATGAGAAATGTACTGATTGCCCTTGGGGTACTTTGTATCCTCGGTGCAGCGGGGTTGACCGGCTATAACATTTTGGATTCCCGACGAGCAGAGGACGCATCTAATAGGATTGTGACGGCTCTGTCGGAGCAGATGAATCCGGAGACAGAACTATACGATATGCAGCAGGACGGGGTAGACGATCTAAGTCATCCGGATATGCCGGTGATGGAGCTGGATGGCTATGCCTATATCGGTCTGCTGATCATCCCCAGTCTGGATCTGAAACTCCCTGTAATGGATCGGTGGGACGAAGAAAGGCTCAGGATCTCTTCCTGTGTATATGAGGGTTCCTATTTATCGAATGATTTGGTGATTTGTGCCCACAATTATATCGGCATGTTCAGCGATGTCCGATGGATTGACATAGGTGCCGATGTTTACATTTTAACAGTAGACGGAGATTATCTGCATTATATTGTGACGAATCTGGAGAATCTGGCAGCGACCCAGGTGCAGGATATGACGCAAAATGAACACAACAGCGGTATATCTAATAAATGGGATATGACCTTGTTTACTTGCAATACTGGTGGTCAGACCAGACGTGCCATCCGGTGTGAACGATTACCAGCAGAGACGTGATTAGAGAGGAGTGACCGCGTGGAAACATTTAAGATTTGGCAAAGGCCTGCGATTGCTCCATCGCAACTGTGAGCAAAGCGCTTAATGGCAAGTCGGACCTTTCGGAAAAAACCGCTAAACGAATTCGGGAAATGGCTGTTCAGCTCCATTATCTCCCGTTTGTTGCGGGTCAGCAGCTTCGGACAGGTCGTTCCTATACAATTGGCGTATTCTTGCGACGGTCAAATCAGGGGAACGGTTTGGACGTCTTTGAATGGGAGATCCTATTACATTATGAAACTAGTCTCGTGCCATGATGCTGTGTAAGCGAGCATAGGATCTTTGCAAATAGTTTAAACTCAATTAACTATATATAGCATTGAATAAACACGAGATGATAATAAATACAAGAGGAGGAAATAATGAAGCGGCGAGTACTGAGCTTTTTTCTGCTTCTCATAATGCTTCTGAGCGCAATGCCCACTGCCGTGTTTGCGACAGATGACAGCGAGTTGGAAGCAGTGGTGTCAGCAGTGGAAGATGCTGCTGTTCCTGAGGAGTCTACGGTTGAAGAACCTGCTCCTTCGGAGAAACTTGTCCCCGCCGAAGATCCGGCTCCCGTAGAGGAGGAGCCAGAGCCATTGACTTCGGAGGAAACCACGATGCCCGGGCAGGAGGTCACACCTCCTGCGGAGCCGACAGTCACCCCGACTGCTGCGCCGGATCCAAGCAGCCCACCGACGCTGACGGAAGAACCTATGCCGTCTCTATTGCCGACTCCGACCTTAACACCAGTATCCACTCCGGTGCCGACGGTTTCGCCGGTTCCCACGGCGTCTTCCACATCGGAAGATAAGGTTAACAAGGACGAGGAAGATGACGAGGACAAGGAAGACGAGAAGAAGAAAGTCGAGAAGAAGGAAGACGAGAAGAAGGAAGACAAGAACAAGGAAGACGAGAAGAAGGAAGACGAGAATAGCGAGGACGATTCTTACGCTAGGTATCAGGGGCCTGCCACCTATTCTGTCGAGGGGATCGGCGGCGTTGGCAAAGCCTATATTCAGAGTATTCTGATTCGGATGCTCTATGGTGGGGCTGGCGGTATGATCGCCTGCGACTTTGACGGCTATACCAGCACACCCGGACGCCACGAAGGAATCGATTTTTGGAGAGGAAACGGCTCGCCTGTGTACTCTTTGACGGATGGCGAAGTTGTACGGGTTGCAGTGGGCGCTGATGGCGGCGCACTCAGTACTGTCGCAATCTATGATCCTGTCAACAACAAAACCGTGGTGTATCTGCATATGGCTCCGTCAGAGGTGCTTTACGCAGGGCAGAAGATTACGAGAGGTACATTTATAGGCTTGGAGTCCACGCGCGGTGCCAGTGCGGCCCACACCCACGTGGAAGTAGTAAATGGCCGTTCCGGCTACGCAAGCCTCTCGGTCAGTGACTATACGCTGGAGAACGAGGATCCGTACTATTATTGGGCTGCGATACTCAGCAGTCTGGACGGTGCGGACGCAGTGATCTATGGAGATGTGTCGGCGGAGTTGAATGGGACGCGGTATCGGACGGTGCAGGAAGCCCTTGACGCCGCGGAGAACGGCGACGTTGTTATGCTCCTGCGGGATACGGAAGAGTCTGTTGTGATTTCAACCGAGGGTGTCGTGCTGGATTTGAACGGCAAAACCATTTCTGCGGAGAAGGGGAGCGGCGTAATCGCCGTTGTTGCCCCGTCTGTGACGATTCGGAACGGTAAGATTACAGGAGAAGATGTGCGCTATGCGCTCTGTGTTGGCAGAGATGTGACGCAGGGCATCAGAGGCCAATATCCTAATGCCTCTGGATTTACGGCGGATAACATAGAGATATGTGAAGTTACGCTGGTGGATCAATCCGAGTGTGTGATTTATATTGAGAGCCAGGAGGAATCGGAAGAAGACATCACATTCCAACGTGTGGCGCTGCGGAATAATACCGGCATTGTCATCGCTGGATGTGCGAATAAGTCCCATGTGGTATTTGATCTGTGCGACATTCGAGGCAACAGGCCGAAGGACCCAGGCAAGGAGCTGATATGGTTCAGCAACACAGATGCACTGATTCAGAATTCGTTGATTCAGGACAATACCAGCCTGACCCATGGTGTGATATACGCAAGCACAGGCTCGAATGTTGAGATAGACAACAGCTTGATTTCTGGAAATTTGTCTTGGATCGTCGGCGGTCTATATGTAGACGGCGGTGTGATGCAGCTGCGCGGCGTAGTGGTCAAAGAGAATGTGGGCATCTATGGTGCCGGCGGAGTTCAGGTGAATAGCGGCCAGTTTACCGTTTCCGGTGGAGCGATTTATGATAACTACCTTCCCGATCGTCCGGGATTGGACGTGTATCTTGCCGAGGACGTGAATGCGCTGATTCCAAGCGCCTGCAACATGAAGGACAGTGGAATGGACTTCTCTGAGAGCCTGTGGCTGGGGTATTATAGCGGCAACATGGTGGATACAACCATCTATCAGCCAGATGGGTATGTTGCCGTCGGGATAAAAACAGCACGACCGGATACGGTAGATGCTGTTGCGGCCAGTGCGTGAAACGGCTCCTGTTGTATGGACTGGGTCTAACGGACTGCAGAGGGCGCGGATCTGGAAAACCAAATCATTACAGTTTTGGAACCATGCAACTTCATATATAAATCAATTTGGAAAAGAAAAGAACGTACATAAAGGAGGAAAAACATGAAGCGTCGAGTACTGAGCTTTTTGTTGATTTTCGCAATGCTTCTGAGTGTAATGCCTACGGCAGCTTTTGCTGCCGGTGACAGTGCGGTGGAAGAAGCGGCTTCAGAGGCGGAAGATTCTGCTGTGCCTGTGGGGTCTATGGGTGAAGAATCTGCCCCATTGGAGGAATTTGTCTCCGCCGAAGATCCGGCTCCTGCAGAGGAGGATCCGGAGCCCTCGGAAGAGCCCGCTCCCTCGGAGAATCCTGCTCCTTCAGAGCAGCCCGCTCCCTCGGAGAATCCTGCTCCCTCGGAGAATCCTGCTCCTTCAGAGCAGCCAGCCCCCTCAGAGCAGCCAGCCCCCTCGGAGGAGCCAGCCCCCTCGGAGGAGCCGGAAGAGTATGAGATCCTCGTGTTTGAGGAGACCAACCCGGTGGCCGTTATGTCCGTGCCAAACGGAACCCAATTTGCAGATCTGGATCTGCCTGAGACGCTGACTGCCGTGGTGGAGATCCCCGGTGCGGCAGACGCGGATTTTGTTGACGCCACACCTGGCGCAACCGATTATCAAGCGCTACCCAACGGCATGTATACGGTGCCTGCGGTACTTGGCGGCGGCTACCGTGTATATGGTTCTGTTACGGGTACCGATAACTATTGGTGGGCCTGTGATGAAAAAGGCGTGGTTTACGGCCTTGTGATGGAGGTTCCCGTCACTTGGTCTGCGGGCAAGTATAACCCGGCTGAGGCAGGGGATTACACCTTGTCTGGTTATACTCCTGACTTCATCTTCTCTGGCTCTCTGCCCACAGTTACGGTGTCTGTTGCCAAAGCGGATGCAAGGAAAACAGTGGTTAAGGCTGCCCCGCGGTCTGTTCCCACTGAGAATGTTACTTCCCCCGTGGATATGGCGTCCGGTGAGACCAAAAGCGGCAGCTTTACGATCTCCGGCGGCGGCGTCGTTCGCAGCCCGGAAAGCGGAACTGCCACCATCAGCGATGGTACGGTCACCAATAATGTGAACAACACCTTTAGGGGCGGCGTCTCCAGCAGCAAAGGCTCGGCGTTTATTGCCAGAGGCGCAAACAGCCTGTCCTTCAGTAATGTAACGATCAACAGCGTTGCGAATACCATCCCGTTAAATATCTGGAAAAAAGCCTCAATCAATGCAAACGGGTTAACCCTCAGTGGTCCTGCAAATAGCTCGGTCGACACTGTGTTTATGCTCCTGGGCGCTTATGATGGCACCGGTGGCGGCTCGCTGAACTATAGCGGTACCAATACTATGTCCGGAATCACCGGAACCATTGCGAGCAGCGGTGGTGTAATTAACATCAACAGCGGCGGCACCCTGACCATGGCAAACAGTCAGATCAAGCTGGCCAGCGGGGTCAGCATCAGCCTGGAGAGCGGCGCGAATCTTGTTCTTGATAATTCCACGCTGAGCGGAACCGGCATCACGGTTCCCAGCGGTGCCACGCTGACTCTGAAGGGCAGCAGCTCTGTCAGCGGCACCATTACGGTGCAGTCCGGCGGTACGCTGGATCTGTCGGAATCCACAAATTATACGGCAAACAACCGTCCGAGCTCCACCTTCCAGAACAATGCGATCCTGAAGGTCAGAGAGTTTGACGTCTCCTCCATTACAGTGCCAAGCGGCAAAAAGCTGACGATCAATGCCAGCGGCATCGTCACCTCGGAGACAACGGTCGATCTTTCGGGTTCTGCCACCATGTCCATCGGCGGAAGCACGGTCAAGATTCAGGCGACGAATTACACCGCCAACAATCCCTACATCACGGTGCAGTCCGGCGGCACGCTGATCTATGACGGCGCCGGCACAAAGAGCAAGACCAGCAGATTAGTCATGAACACTGGCTCCACCCTGACATTGCGGAATGGCACCGTCTTCAACTGGGGTTCTAGCAACTTGAACTGCAATGCGAATGTGGAAACCGGCTCCACACTCAATACCGGCAGTTACATTGGCTCATCCAGCAGTTTTATCACGGTGAATGTCAGCGGCGGTTCCACCCTGGAGCAAACGTAGTTATTCCAGAACTCCTGGAGCTGCAGGATGGTGCTTTCTTCTTCTTCCAGATCCCGTTCGATCTTCGCCCAAACGAAGTCGGTTTCGCTGTTGCTGAACAGGCAGGCGATAAAGGCAA
>CADBZI010000069.1 GCA_902799015.1 uncultured Lachnospiraceae bacterium
CATTCCACATCTTTCGTTCATGAAGAAGTTCTAAGGCTTGTGCAGATTGTTTGAATTGTTCACACAATTCCATTTCGCTCAGAGTTTCGCAAGAGCCTGGATTCATTCAAATTGAAAGGAGATTTTTACTATGGATCGCAAAGAATTGGAACAGCAGGTCATTGAACTGGTCGCCATGGCCTATGGTAAGGACGCAGCCGATGTGAATCTGGACACAAGTTTTGCTGACGATCTCGGCGGAGCTTCCATTCAGATGGTCGGTCTCGTTTCCGAGATCGAGAACGAGCTGGACGTAATGGTACAGCTTCAGGTCGCAGCTGCCTGCAAGACAGTCGCAGAATTGGTTGACAAGGTAGAAGAGCAGCTGTAATCCGTTCATCCTGACATTTTTTCAGTGCGGAAGCCTCCCGCACCTGGTCTCGCGGGCGAGACCTGAATAGGGCGCGGGGCAGCGTTTTCACTGACGTTCCTATCAGTATGAACACAAGAATGAGAGGACAAAGCATGAACGTACTCGAACAAATCTACGCTAAGGCAAAGGAACACCCGCAGAAGGTTGCCTTTCCGGAGGCGGAAAACGAAAAAATGATGGCTGCCGCCTATCAGGCGGGCAAGGATGGATATATCCTGCCCATTCTTGTGGGTGACAAAGAGAAGATCCTTGCATTGGCTGCCGAGCGTGGCTATGACGCGGAAGTGTTCACCGTTGTGGATATCCACGAAGAAGAATACCTGAACGAACTGGTGGGCAAGTACATCGCTCTGCCGGACAGCCGCCTGAAGGAAAAGGCACTGCGCCGCCGTATGCAGGATCCCCTGTACTACGCTATGGTCATGCAGGCTGTGGAGGAGGCTGACGTCACATTTGCCGGCATCGACAACACCACCGGTGACGTTCTCCTGGCCGGTCAGTACATCATCGGCCTGCAGGAAGGGCTGTCTACGGTGTCATCCATCGGCCTGTGTGACATCCCGGGATTTGAGGGAAGTGAAGGCAGCCTGCTTGCGATCGGTGACAGCGCGGTCTGCACAAATCCCACCGCAAGCCAGCTCGCCGATATCGCCATCGCTGCCTGCAACACTGTACAGTCCCTGCTGGATTGGGAGCCCCGCTGTGCCATGGTCTGCTATTCCACCCTTGGCTCCGGACAGGGCGAGCTGATCGATAAGGTGGTTGAGGCAGTCAGGATCGCACAGGAAAAGCGTCCGGATCTTGCCATTGACGGCGAGTTCCAGTTCGATGCTGCCATTTCACCCGCTGTAGCTGCAAAGAAGGTCAAACGGGAGAGCAAAGTCGCCGGCCGTGCCAACGTGGTCATCTGGCCGGATCTGAATGTAGGCAATGTCGGCGTCAAGCTGATCCAGCAGTTCGGGCATGCCGATGCCTACGGCCCGATGCTGCAGGGATTCAGGAAAGTAGTCTGCGACTGCTCACGTGGAGCACCTGTTTCGGAGATCGTGGGCAACATCGTGATCAGTGCAGTCCGGGCAGCCGGTATGAAAAAGTAAACCAAAAGATCAGACACCAAACAGGCCATGGAGCCGCTCCACGGCCTGTTTTCTAATTAACAGCAAAAAAGGAGATACCAGATGAAACAATATCGCGTTCTGACCATCAACCCTGGCTCCACTTCCACCAAAATTGCCCTGTTTGAAGGCGAGAACTGCCTGTTCTCTAAAAACGTTGCCCATGATGCTTCGGAGCTTGCAAAATTCAAGACCATTCCTGACCAGCTTCCTTACCGTGAGAAGACTATTCTGGACCTGCTTGCGCAGGAGGATGTGGATCTGTCCACGGTAGACGTATTTGTCGGCCGCGGCGGCGGCCTGCTGGCCATGGAAGGCGGTACATACGCCGTGACAGAGCTGCTTCTGGAGCATGCACGCACCTGTGCAAACGGGGTCATCCATCCTGCTGCGTTGGGCTCTCAGCTGGCAAATGCCTTTGCCGAGCGCTATGGAAAGCAGGCGATGGTCGTCAATCCTCCGGATACGGATGAGATGCAGGAGATCGCCCGCGTGACCGGTATCAAGGGTGTCAACCGCATGATCCATCTGCATGCCCTGAATCTGAAGGAGACCGCTATCCGTCACAGCAAGGAAGTGCTGGGCAAAAAGTACGAAGAATGCAATTATGTAGTCTGCCATATAGGGGGCGGTGTTTCGGTCTCGGCCCACAGGAAGGGCAGAATGGTCGACGGTTATGACAACGTCGGCGGCGAGGGCCCGATGGCACCGACCCGCTGCGGAGCGATCGGTGTAGCCGAGCTCCTGAACTACATAGAGAAGAATAACCTGGAGCTCAGGGATGTGCGGAAGCTCCTGACTTCCTCCGGCGGTTTTGTGAGCCATGTAGGCATTTCCGATGCCATTGAGATCACCCGACGCGCTGCTGCAGGTGACCGCCACGCAGAGATGATCTGGAAGGCCATGATCTATCAGCTTGCCAAGGGCATCGGTGCCATGGCGGCGGTGCTGGAGGGTAAAGTGGACGGTATCCTCCTTGGCGGCGGCATGGTTCACAATAAAGAACTTGTACAGTCTTTGAAGGACTACTGCGAATGGATCGCTCCGGTGACTGCCTACCCGGGCGAGTTCGAGATGGAAGCGATGGCCGCCGGCGCGAACCGTGTACTGAACGGCGAGGAAGAACTCAAGACCTATACCGGCAAGCTGGTATGGGAGAAATTTGACTGGGAGTAAACTATGGACGCGAGGGAAAAAAGACGGCTGAAATGGACGCTGGCTCTGGGCATTGCCCTGCTGCCACCGATCTGGGCGGTGCTCTCCGGCGCGGCAGGCATCACCACCGGCGCAGTTGCACTGATCTGTGCGGGCGTTTATGTAGCGAACGGGAATAAGACAAAAGACGCAGTTAAGATCAGCATCGGCTTCCTGCTGGGGGATCTCTGGGCAATGACTGCGGTCTTCATTATGGAAAAACTGCAGTGGAATCCCAATGTGGAGCTCTATCTGACACTGTTCGTCATGGGCGGACTGGCTGTGCTCATCGGTGAGACGCTTCCAAAGATCATTTATACCCCATCCTGGCTCTGTGGCTGGGCGATCGGCCTGACCATTCTGGGACCGCTTGCGGTAAAGGACTTCGGCACGCTGCCTGTACAGATTGCTGTAGCAATGTTAGCAGGTGTCTTTTACGTCGGCGTCGGTGTGGACGCTTTCCAGAAATGGCTCCTCAGGCTGCTGAAAGGGAAGGGGTGATCCTATGGATCAGAGCTTACAGAAAAAACTTACTTCGAAACGCTGGCTGATTCTGATCGCCAGCTGCCTGATCAACCTCTGCATCGGCTCGGTCTACGCATGGAGCGTTTTTGCAAAGCCGGAGGCTGCCTGGCTGAGCAGCTTCGGACGCGAACTGACCGCCGGCGATCTGGCCATAGTCTTTACCGTAGCCAACTCTGTCGGTCCGATCACTCTGATTTCCGGTGGTTTTATCAATGATAAGCTGGGCCCTAAATGGGTCATCTTTTCCGGCGGACTGCTTTTCGGCGCAGGCATGATCCTCTCCGGGTTTGCCACAGCGCTGTGGCAGCTGGTGATTTTCTATGGTTTGTTCTGCGGTCTGGGCATTGGTCTGGTCTATGGCTGTACCATCAGCAACTCAGTGAAGTTCTTCCCGGATAAACGAGGACTCATCGGCGGCATTGCCACCGCCTCCTACGGCATCAGCTCCGTACTGATCCCGCCGGTTGCAAATGCGCTCATCAGCGGAAGAGGCGTAAAAATGGCCTTCATCATCCTGGGAATTGCCTTCCTGGCGATTATCTGTCTGGGATCATTTCTGATTGAAAAATGTCCTGCCGGATTCGTCCCTGTGGGCTATAGTCCGATCGCTGTCGGCGGGAAAACCGGCTCGTCAAATGAAAAGAACTGGAAACAGATGCTGGCAGATCCCGTATTCTATGTGATGATCCTGATGCTTACCTGCGGGGCAGTATTCGGTATGATGACGATCTCTCAGGCATCCCCGATCGCGGAGAATATGATCGGCATGTCGGTGGGCGCTGCCACGGCAGCGGTCTCCATCCTGGCGCTTTTCAACGCAGCAGGCCGTGTGCTGGCAGGCTGGATCTCCGACCGGATCGGTCGGATCAACACACTGTTCACCATGCTGATCCTGGCAGTGATCGGTCTGGGGCTGCTTTATATCTCCGGAACAGGCAGTGTTGCCACGTTCTATATCGGCATCTCAGTGGTGGGCCTGTGCTTTGGCGCTTTTATGGGAGTATTCCCGGGCTTTACAGCAGACCAGTTCGGACAGATGAATAATTCTGTCAACTACGGCATTATGTTCATCGGATTTGCGCTGGCCGGTTATGTCGGCCCTACCATTATGAATACGGTATATCGCTCGACGGGTGACTATCATCCGGCTTTCCTGATCGCAATGGGACTGGCCGGGGTGGGCATTGTCCTGTCTGTGATTTACCGCAAGCTGTCCAGGCGCTGAGTGCCGGACATCTGATCCTCCTTTCTATCCCCGGAACCGGCTGCGGCTGATTCCGGGGATTCGTTGATTCGGGGTTATTTTTTGATGAATCGATTAATCCGATTCATATGGTTGTTTGTGATCGCCTGCCATTAAGGAACATATCAACATTATACGCTGTCAGCGCAGTATAATAGGGGCTGTCGCACTAAAGCGAGTCCGTACTATATATAACAGACATCATTTATAGATGAATGCTTTATGTAGTGCGGGCACCGCCTGAAGCGACAGCCCCATATTGTTCGATTCTCTGCTGAAAAAATATCCCTTTGCCCGTGTCGGATTATTTATTCATCTTTTCCAACATCTCTTTTTCCATCTCTTCAACCTTCTTTTTGTCTTCATCGCTTAAGTACTTGTAAATTTCTTTAGCTCTGCTGACTACTATTCCGCCTGTGACGGCTTCGAGGTTTTCAAGACTCATCTCATGCATTTTTCTGTCCTCCTGATTATTCTGTATTTCTTACGATTCCGGATGGCGGCGACGCACTTCATGTGCCATTAGTCTGCTCAGGAATCGTATTACACTGCCCGTAAGGCATTTTCTTCATTTTCTTTTCGGGTTTTTCACCGTTAACACTTATATATACGTATGAGCCGGCAAGAGGGACAGCATGAAAAAGCCGGCACTGAAAATACGATTATAGAAGAGCAGTTCACCTTCAGATGGAGGTATTTGTTTCGTTTGTGGTATAATAGGGCAGAGTAAAGATAGGCAGCTTAAAAGAAAGAGATCATTCTTTTATCCGTATCGAAATGCCGGGAAAGGAACGACAATGATCGAACCAAAATCGATGATCCATTA
>CADBZI010000070.1 GCA_902799015.1 uncultured Lachnospiraceae bacterium
GGCAATCTTTCGCTCCGTCTTCGTGTACTGGTTGTAAGAAAGGCTGATCTCCGTCAGCAGACTGGATCCTTGCATATGGTTCTTCCTCGTGGCAGTTTCTCCCCTCACCCGGCCAGTCCGCCTCTTCCTTCATCTGTCGGATCAGCTTCCGACGTCTTTGCCAGATGAAGATTTCATCTTCAGTATAGCACCTTCTGCCGCTGCTCCGCATTAGAGTAGCTCCGGTTCCACGCTTAGTACCCCTCTGCGCTACAGCGATCTCTTCTTCACTTTTTTACGTTGTTCCGCACCAGAACGATTTTCTGTCAGCCTGCCGCCATCACCACGCTGCGGATATACTTCTTTACCGCCTTCGATGCATACCGGCTGTAATGCTTGAGATCATAGCCGCCCCGTCTTTTTTGAAACCCTCTTCCATCCTTGCGCGGCTGGTCGAGGCCTCTTCTCTCCAGATACTCTCCCGCGTCAATGTATATGTCCGGAAAGTTTTTCTTCAGCGCGCGGTTCATATAATGCATATTTGCTCTTGAATAGGGTTTCTGTCCGGCAGCCGGGAATATGCTTGCCACATAGAACTTTCGGTCCGGGTAGGCGCGCATCCATTTCTGATACTCGTTCACGACCCTCTTCGCATTTCTGGAAACCCGGGAGCAGCCATTGCAGCCAAAGTTCAGGACGATCTTTGCATTCGGATAGGTTTTCAGCGCGTCGCGAAGGTACTTTCCAAGTTGTCCGCAACGGCTGTAATTTTTGTTATATCGAAGTTCGCCGATTGATGCTCCGTCACGGTAGATCAGTCCATCCCGCTTGTCCTTTATATGGTGGAGATCGTAAAACCATGTCCTGGAATCTCCGACATACAGGATAATATCACTCCGTTTTCTGTCAACCGACGGCCTTCTGTAAGCCGGATCCTTGTAATTTGCCTCTGCAATCCCCGGAAAGAGAAGGCAGACAGCCATCAGCACCGCGGCACACAGAACCGGACGGAGCTTAAGAAGCCTGCCTCCGGATATTCCTTTCTGTTTCATCACCCACTCGTTTCCTTCCATCTTCGTCCCACGCCTTCCTGCCTCTTATCATTTTACCTCAAGCTTCGGCTATTATGCGGACGCTTTTTTTGAACAACTCAAATCCTGCCACGCAGCCCGCTGGCCGTCAAGCCCTGCATGACATCGATCGGTCATCCCGCCCGACTGCACATTCCCGGGATGGCTGTGCACCCGCCTCCATCTCCCGAAGGAATGCCGTCACAGCGTCTGTTACAACCTCCAGGTGACGATCATAGCAGTGGTCATCGCCCGGTACCGGAACCAGTCTGGCATTGCAGTAACGCCTGACCGCATCCTCAGCATACCCATATGGAACCGTCTCGTCCTCCGTCCCGTGGATGATCAGAACTGGTTTCCGAAACCCATCGATTGCCTGCTCGATCGGAAGGACTCTTCCGGTTCGGACATAATTACCTGTCACATACTTTCCCTCTGTGATCTTCACACGATCCGGAATGAACGCCGGGTCGAACTTCTCCGCAAAGACCTCGCCCTTCCGGCAGGCATCCCGGATCATAATCGCAGGAGAAAGTGGAATAATGGCTCTAAGCTGGTCCTCCTTGAGCGCTGCGGCAAGCATCACCGCAAGCCCGCCCTGTGAATGGCCAGTCAAATACAGACTGCCGGCAAACGGAAGGCTTCGGGCATAATCGATGATGTACAAAAGCTCTCCAACCCACTCCAGCAGGTTGTGATTCAAAAAATCTCCATCCGTTTTCCCATGACCGTACAGCTCCACACGGAGCGCTACGGCACCTGCACGCAGAGCAGCCTGCGTCACCGCCACGATGTGGCGCTCCTCCATGTGTCCCGTCAGACCATGAACGACAATCACCAGCGGAAGCCGCACAGCTCCTGGCTGCATCATCTTTTCGACCGTCCGACCACCTGGAATCGCCAGCTTCGCGTGGATCCGAAACCCATCCTTGTCAATGTAGAATTCTTTTTCGTCCATGACCATCCTCCGTTCACACCAGTCCCATCACAAATACGATTCCGAACAGCACCGGCAGAATCCAGGTCAGGTAGAAGCGCATCCAGCCCCTGACCTTCAGTCCCTTCCCGGTATTCGCCTCCTTCGTGAAGCTCGCCCAGCCCCAGCCTGCCTTCCTTGTGCAGAAGATGCAGAACGTCAGCGAGCCAAGCGGCAGCACCAGGTTCGAGACAATGAAATCCTCCAGATCCATGAAGGAGGATGTTCCGCCCATCGGATGGATGCCCGAGAGCAGATTCGGCCCGAAGGCACAGGGCGTCGCCAGCAGAAGCATCAGGACCCCGTTCAGAAGGCAGGCCTTCTTCCTGCTGAAGCCCGTTAAATCCATGAACATCGCAATGATGTTCTCAAATACCCCGATCACGGTCGAGAACGCCGCACATGAATACAAAGAACAGTGCTCCCCAGAGGCGTCCCATCGCCATATGGTTGAAAATATTCGGCAGCGTCTTGAAGATCAGCGCCGGTCCTGAATCCGGACGTACACCGTATGCAAAGCAGGCCGGAAAGATGATCAGACCGGAGGTAAATGCCACAAATGTGTCCAGCGCTGCGACGTTGACAGACTCTCCCAGAAGTGCATGATCCTTTCCGATATAGCTCCCGAAGATCGCCATTCCACCCATACCGATCGACAGGGTGAAGAACGCCTGGTTCATCGCATTCTGGATCACATTCCAGATGCCGGCACGGCGGATTTCCACCATATTTGGCGTCAGATAAAACAGCAGGCCTTCTCGCCCTCCCCGCATAAAAATGGAGTGAACCGCCAGCACGACCATGATCAGCAATAGCGCAATCATCATCCCCTTCGTAATCTTCTCCACTCCCTTCTGAAGCCCAAGGCTCAGGATGAAAAATCCGATGATGACCGAGACCGCCATAAAGCCCCACTGTCTCAGCGGGCTTGCCATCATCTGGTCAAATTGTTCCGACACGCCTTCAGTATCGAGTCCCTCGAACGTCCCCGCTGCCGTTGCGAAGAAGTACTGCAGCATCCATCCGCAGACGACCGTATAGAACATCATCAGAATATAATTGCCTGCAAATGCAGCATATCCGTGGATATGCCACTTGCTGCCCTTCGGCTCCAGAACCCTGTACATCTTCACCGGACTCTTCTGCGCCGCCCGTCCCATCGCAAATTCCATCGTCATCACCGGCACACCCATCAGAAGCAGGAATACCAGATAAATCAGGACAAATGCGCCTCCGCCGTACTGTCCGACCAGCCACGGGAACTTCCAAACATTCCCGATCCCGATGGCGCAGCCCGCCGACAGCAGGATAAAGCCCAGCCGGCTTCCAAGATGTTCTCTTTGATTCTCCATGATGTCAAAACACTCCTCAAGCAAAATATACAAGAAACTTTTCCTGTCAACTTTCAGATTGGTCAATTATACAACAGTTTTCCATTCTTGTCCCGGAATCATCAGCTGGACCTTGAGTTCCATGATCTGAAATCCGTGTACCGGAAACGGTTGAAATCCCTGCCCGTGAGGATATGATAATAGCAAATCATACGACTGAGGAGACAACACCATGACCTACGACTACCCTTCATACTACAGCCAGTTTCACTGCATCGGCGGAAGCTGCCCTGACAGCTGCTGCATCGGCTGGGAAGTAGACATTGATGAGGAGACCTGTGACTACTACAAGTCTCTGAAAGGACCTTTCGGAGACAGACTTCGCGCCCACATCAAAGAGGACGGAGCCGACCGGTATTTCCCCCTGTGCGAAGGTGGGCGATGCCCATTTTTAACAGGGAGAACCTCTGCGACATCATCACGCAGCTTGGAGAGGAAAGCCTGGCGCAGGTCTGCATGGAATATCCAAGATATTTTCTCGAGGAGGGCGATTTTGAGCAGATCGACCTGTCCCTGTCCTGTATGGAACTTGGGCGGATCCTCTTTGAAGACCCCGATCCCATCGAATACATCCGCGAGGAAATGCCCGACGCGAATGCAGACGCAGATCCCATACCGGATACGGCGCCGGATCGTCGCCTGGCACATGTTCTCGACATCCGGGACGACTGCATCGCCATTCTGGAAGACAGAAACCGCACACTGGCCGATCGTTTTCTTGAAGTCCTGCATCTGTATGGGCCGGGATACAGTCATAATAAAAGTCTGGGCACGCAGAAGAGCACGAAGCATACAGACTGCGCCGGAGACCAGTCAGAAGGTTCTCGGCTGACTCGCCTCCCGGTACTGCCAGAGCAGATGTCCCGGCTGGAGGTTCTGGACGATCGGTGGACCAATTTGCTCGCAGAGATGAACCGGCAGTTCTCTGGGCTTCCGGGCGGTTCGCTTCCGGATGTCACGATCCCGGAATTCATCGGACAGCCTCTCCTGTGGGAAGAGCTGTCGCAAAGCACTCGCGGAAAACTGGCGATCTGGTTTGAAAAACTCGGCTGCTACTTCTGCTTCCGCTACATCACCGACTCTTTCTTCCAGCCGGTTCCGCATACAGATACTGAAAAGGCAGCATCCGCCATCCATTTTTGCGCAAAATCTGTCTGCTTTCTGTATCTGATGTGCATCTCCAGATACCTCAAAAACGGAAAACGCTTTAGAATCCAGGACATGATCGATCTCGCCCACCTCTACTCCAGAGAAGTCGAGCACAGCGATGAAAATGTAGAACTTCTAAAACAATGCTGAATTGAGTAGTGCAGATTCACTCTCCCTGATCCATACGGCGACTCCGCCGTCATCTTGTGCTCCGCACTCGATGATGAGCGGTCGCCTTCATCAAAAAAGGAGTGGCAAAAAGCCACTCCTTCCCGTTTGATCCTGTTCTGTTCAGCCGATGACTCTGAGCGTCTCAGCCAAAGTACCTCTTCAGCAGTCCGGCAAATGCACGGCCATGTCTTGCCTCATCGCGAGCCATCTCATGGACAGTGTCATGGATTGCGTCAAGGTTCAGTGCTTTCGCTCTCTTCGCCAGATCTGTCTTGCCTGCGGTAGCGCCATTCTCAGCATCCACTCTCAGCTGGAGATTCTTCTTGGTGGAGTCTGTTACCACCTCACCGAGCAGTTCGGCGAATCTGGATGCATGGTCAGCTTCCTCGAAGGCTGCCTGACGATAGTACATACCGATCTCCGGATAGCCCTCGCGCATCGCGACACGGCTCATTGCAAGGTACATGCCAACCTCAGAGCACTCGCCATTGAAGTTCGCACGAAGGTCTTCCTTGATGTCATCCGGTACATCGGACGCAACACCGACAACATGCTCCGCTGCCCATGTCATCTCCTCTTCCTGCTTTCTGAACTTGGAAGCCGGAGCGCCGCAGACCGGGCACTTCTCCGGTGCAGCCTCACCCTCATAAACATAACCGCATACATTGCATACCCACTTTGCCATAATTGATAATCCTCCTCATCATTCACTGTTTTCCCCGGTTCATGCCGGGAAATCAACCTCTGTTTCCTGAATTGCTGTCTTCCTGCCAGGTGCCTCGGGTGAGCTGAGTTCTTCTTGCGCTTCTTTCTTCAGGCACTCACCGCAGACCCCGTAAAACAGGATACTGCAATCCTCAACCCGCCCCTCAAACTGGTCTGCTGCCAGCAGTCTGATCTTGCTGCAGTCGATAAAATCATTCATATCGAGTACATTCCCGCAGCACCTGCAGATAAAGTGATTGTGCGGACTCGTGTCACCGTCGTAGTGTTCCGCCCCTGTTCCTGTTGTGATCTTCCTGGCTTCTCCAAGCTCAACCAGCAGCGACAGATTCCGGTATACCGTCCCGAGACTGATATTCGGATAAACATTCCGGATATCCTTGTAGATCATGTCCGCCGTCGGGTGATCCTTCCGGTGCCGAAGATTCTCGGCGATTGCGTCTCTCTGACGACTATGCTTCAGCCCTGCCATATGTCACATCCTTTCCTTTGTAACGATCGATTCTTTTAATCAGGAATCATTATCATTACTGAGGTAAATATAGCCTTCTCCAGGGCGTTTGTCAATACCTATTTTTAGAATCTCTATTTGATCATCTGTCCCAGCAGGTTATACTGCGCAAAGACCGGCACGATTACAAGTGACACAGTCGATATGATCTTGATAAAGATATCCAGACAGGGGCCCACCGTATCCTTCAGCGGATCCCCGACTGTATCCCCGACAACTGCCGCATCATGTGCAGGCGTATTCTTTGCCGCACCCTTGACGCCGCCGGTTTCGATGTACTTCTTGCCGTTGTCCCAGGCACCGCCCGCATTCCCGCAGTAGATGGCAATCATGATGGCGCTCAGCGTCGCGCCAATGATCAGACCGCCGACAAACTGCGGCCCAAACAGGAAACCGCAGGCAACCGGCACGAGAATCGCGAGAAATGAAGGCAGCTTCATTTCCCCGATCGCCCCTTTGGAGGAGATGCTGATGCAGGTCCGGTAGTCCGGCTTCTCGGTTCCATTCAGAATTCCGGGATGCTGCCGGAACTGACGGCGGACTTCATCGACCATCTTTCCTGCCGCCTTCGCGACCGCATCGATCAGCATGCCTGAGAACAGGTACGGCAGTGCGGCGCCCACGACCGCACCGGCCAGCACCATCGGCTGCATCATATTGAGCACCAGGTCTGTCCCGGCGTCGTTGAACGAGTACAGATAGGAAATCATCAGCGCCATGGCTGCCAGCGCACCGGACCCGATCGCGAACCCTTTCCCGATCGCAGCCGTCGTGTTGCCAACAGCGTCCAGCGTGTCCGTAATCCGGCGGACATCCGGATCCAGGCCGCTCATTTCCGCGATGCCGCCTGCATTGTCGGAGATCGGCCCGTACGTATCGACCGAAACGGTCGCGGTGACAAATGACAGCATCCCCATCGCCGACATGGCGATGCCGTACATCCCGCAGACCGCGTAGCTGATCACAATCGCCGCCGCGAGGACAATGCAGGGTGCCATGCAGGAGCGCATCCCGAGCGCCATCCCGGATGTGATGGTCAGCGCCGGTCCTTCCTTCGAGGCATTTGCAAGCTTCTGCGTCGGCTTGTATGCGGCAGAAGTATAATATTCCGCCAGCATCCCGATCACAACGCCCGCCGCAATTCCGGCTGCCGAGGCAACCCACGGCGACAGCGCGCCGGCAGAAAACCCAAGCGCCGCTTCGAGAACCGTCATATCCTCATTTCGGAAAAGGAAAAAAGAGACCAGAAGCCCGAGCAAGATGGTCGCGCCTGCCGCTACATAGGTCGCCCCGTTCAGATCCCGGTGCGGATCAGCGGACATTTTTTTCTTGAAGAGCAGGCTTGCGATCCCGATGCAGCAGGAAATGAGTCCCACGGACACAAAGATCAGCGGAAACAGAATGCACTTGTCCAGCTGCTGCCTGGTCATGCCGGTGCCACAAAGATCAGCGGAAACAGAATGCACTTGTCCAGCTGCTGCCTGGTCATGCCGGTGCCGAGTGCCTCAGACTGCAGGAACATGTGGTAGGCCAGAATGATGCCCGAGCAGATCGCCCCGACATAGCTCTCCAGCAGATCGGAACCTAGTCCTGCGACATCCCCGACGTTATCGCCTACATTGTCCGCGATCGTCGCCGGATTGCGCGGGTCATCCTCCGCAATATGCGCCTCCGTTTTTCCGACAAGATCGGCGCCCATGTCTGCCGCCTTGGTGTAGATCCCGCCGCCGACACGGTTGAACATCGCAACGATCGAGCAGCCCAGCGCGTAGCCGGACAACGTCATGGTAAATGGAAT
>CADBZI010000071.1 GCA_902799015.1 uncultured Lachnospiraceae bacterium
CGGTTTTTTACCGGACTTTTTTCCTGACTTTGCCAAAATCTGTCCGGATTCTCCGCCTGCTTCTCTGCCAGACTGCTTCTTCGCCCGCCTTCCCGAATACTCAGCTCTGTTATCCTTTTTCTGCTTCATAAACCCTCTCCCCGAAGGTTCCTCATACGTCGTTGTCTTTGTTCAGCTCCGCCATGATCACCGGAACAACCTGCTTCTTACGGGACACAATCCCAGGCATCTTCGCAATATGATCCTCAACCGCCACCCCGAAGGCTGATTCCAAAAGCTCCTGAGCGTGCTTCCCGTAGCAGATCATCGTCGTCGATTCATCAATGATATTCGTCAGCATAAAGAACGCCAGCGACAGCCCGTGCTGCTCATAAGCCTTCTCGATGAACGGCTTGATACGATCCCGGATGTCAGCCAGCTCCTCCTCATCCATCGAGGTGATCTGACCGATCCCGATTGTCTCCTCATTGACCTCAAATGTCTTGAAGTCCGTGTAGAAAATCTCCTCCGGCGTGCGGTTCTTCAGGTCCGATCCCGCTCTGAACATCTTCCTCGCGTACTCCTCCGGCTCAATCCCGGCGATCTTCGCCAGATGCTCCGCTGCCATCCTGTCCATCATCGTGCAGGTCGGCGACCGGAAGATCAGTGTATCGGACAGAATTGCGGAGGCAAGGAGTCCTGCGATCGTTTTCGGAATCTCCACATTGTTCTCGCGGTACATCTCATAGACAATCGTCGATGTCGACCCGACCGGCTGGTTCCGGAAGAAGACCGGATTGATGGTCTGGAGTGTTCCGATCTTGTGATGGTCGAGAATCTCTAATATCTCGGCATTCTCCACATTGTCGACCGCCTGGGACACCTCATTGTGGTCAACCAGAATCAGCGCCCTCTTTCGCGCATTCAGCAGGTTCCGTCTGGAAATGGTGCCGATGTACGCTCCCCTTTTGTCAAGAACCGGGAAATCGCGGTACCTCTTCTTCGACATGATCTCCTTGATCTGGTCGGTAAAGTCGCCCAGATGAAACGTAATCAGATTGTCCGACTTCATAAAGAAATCGATTGGCATCGATTGGTTGATCAGCCTGGCTACCGTATACGTGTCTAGCGGAGTGACCAGGATCGTCGTTCCCTTCTCCTTCGCCATGTGCTGGATGGTCTTTGAGACCGGTGCACCGAGGCAGACAACAATGCAGCCTGCCCCTGCCAGAATCGACATCAGCTGTGACTCATACCGGTTTCCCAGGATAACCATGTCATGCGGGTTGATGTAGTTTTCCATAACATCCGGGTTTGCGGCAGCAATGACAACCTTTCCCTCCGTGAAGCTGGCCTCCGGATCTCCGACCACCATCTCCGCGTCCAGCGTCTCCATAATGTTTCGGTACGGCGTCCGCGCGACAGAGACAATCGCAGAATCATTTTCGTCCATGTAAGACTTCGCGATATCGTTGATCGTGATGAGTCCCTGCAAATGGCTCTCCGCATCCGTAATCGGCAGGGTGAAGACGTTCTGCGTGTTCATCAGGTTCCATGCATCCTTGACAGAAATCTTCGCATCGACACCCGGTGTCCGGCGGATCTCCAGATCCTTCACCCGCGTCCCGATATTCTCAATGAACAACGGCTGCGGAACATGAAAATAGTCCAGCACGAACTGTGTCTCAGCCGATACGGAGCCTGCCCTGCATGCCACATACTGGTATCTTCCATCCGGTTTTTCAAGCTGTTTCTTCAGATACGTATAGGAAATCGCCGCGCAGATCGAATCCGTATCCGGATTCTTGTGCCCGATGACACACACGGTCCTTTTTTTCTGCTTCTGAGGCGCTCTCGTAATCTGCTCCAGCTCTTCTCTGATATCTCCTGACTTCTGCGGCATTGCGTCATCCCCCTGCCCGATCGGCTCTGTGATTCACTGTTTCTTTCCCTACTCTACACCAAAACCCGGCTATTCTGGGATTCCTGTGCCCAGATTGCCTGGAAATCCGCTCAATTTAACATAAATATAATATATCTGAAACATTATTGTAATATATATGTGGTAACTTATTTATACAAGTAATTGAGGTGAAAAGCTTTCAGTTCGACCCTAAATACACATTCCAAGCGAATGATATTTTTTCATAATAGCTCCGGAGGGATGGAAAGCGGAAACGCTGAAATTCCTCCGGGGCACTCCTCTTCAAAAACCGGCGTAAGCCGGTTCTTTTTTCTTCTCTTCTGTTCTTTTCGGCTCTGGCCACCCTCTGCTTAATACTCAATTCCCTTCCGTGCGCAAAGTCCCCGGTCGTATGGATGACGGATCTTCTGCATCTTTGTGACATAATCCGCCCGCCTCAGCAATTCCTCATCCGGATCCTGCCCTGTCATCACAACCTCCAGTTCCTCCGGTTTTTTGTCCAGGCAGTCCAGAAGCAGCTTCTCCTGCAGAAGCCCTTCCCGGACGGTATAGACCACCTCGTCCAGAAACAGAAGATCATAGGAAGTTCCCGCCATCGTGAACACTTCCTGAAGCTTTTTCCCATAGTACGCTCTTCGCTGCGCCTTCTCCTCCTCCGTCATCTGGAAGCTGAATTTTTCCTCCTGAAAGCCATCGAGGAGCGTAATGCCCGGAATTGTCTTCAGAATCTGCCGCTCACTTGAGGCGTTATCCTTCATAAACTGGTAGATGAGCACGCGCCGCCCGGCCCCTGCCGCCCGCAGGCACAGGCCCATTCCGCAGGTTGTCTTTCCCTTTCCATCCCCACAGTAAATGTGAACCGCACCGAACCTCTCTTCTTTCATTTTCCTGCCTCCTGTCTTCTATGGTTTCATTTCGTCTTCATTATACCGTATGAATCCATATCCCATGAAGCCCCTCCGCTGCATGCCTGAGTATGTGCTGAATTGCATCCGGTTTTCTCCCGTGCTATGATGATGCAGATATTTTACGCCGTAAAGAGAGGTCTTGAATGAAACGGAAGTCGTACATAAGTCTCAGCCTGCTGCTGGCACTTGCAGCCGCGCAGACGCCGGCTGCAGCAACCAGAGCTGATCATCTGAACACGGTCGCGTCAGGCATCCTGAGGTACTCTGCCTCAGGCCATGATACATCCGATCAAACCAGCGTATCGGCTCAGACTGATGCATCCGATCACACCAGCGCACAGGCTCAAACTGATGCACACAATCATACCAGCGCACAGACTCAGTCTGGCGCATCTGCCCGGCCTGCATCCGCTTCTGTTTCGTCCGCTTCAGCCATAGAAAAGCTGGTGAATCCCCTTGCAGGCGGTCTGAAGGACTCTGAGGGATATGCCGGTACAGAAGTCCCGACCTTGTCAGGCCTCAGCCAGCCGAAAGAAACAGAGGCAGGGCCTGCGAAAAACGGGAAGTCCGCTTCCGGTAAAGACACCGCCGAGACGGATGATACGCCTGCCGCAGAAGCCTCCACAGAGACTGAAGCGCCTTCCATGCCGGTTCCCCAGGACAATGGCGTAATCGGCGAGGATGCTGAGACTGAATCCGATGTCTCCCAAACGGTAAATGGCTTCTTCCAGTCTCCCGACATCAACGGCTATAATGCCGCCCGCGTCTCGCTCTACGATTATCGTATGCTGCGGGACTATCCGCTGCCTTCTCTTCCCCGGGATCTGCACACCCTTTATGATCAGATCAAAGCTGCAGTCGCCGGTTATTCCGGTACCTGGTCGGTCTATGTAGAGGATCTTTCAACCAGGCAGGCACTGATCGTCGGTGATCAGCCGATGAAGTCTGCTTCTGTCATGAAGCTCTTCGTCATGGCAACGGTCTATGAGCAGATCGACAGCGGTAAAATAGATCGCACCGAAGAGGTTGTCTCGCTTCTTCACGATATGATTTCAAATTCCTCCAACGAAGCCGCCAACCGGCTTCTCCTGCTCCTCGGAAATGGCGATTACGCAAAAGGGATTCGTGCGGTAAACAGGTACATTTCCTCGCACGGCTACAGCAAGGATACCCGTGAGTACAATGGGTTTGAGGACGATGCGGCTGTCGTAGACGGCAGCCATTTCAATCAGATCAATGCCAAGGACATCGGACTTCTCCTTGAACATGTTTACAGCCGGTCGTTCATATCCCGGAATGTATGCAATGAAATCGAAGACATGATGCTGAACCAGGCAACCCGCTACAAAATTCCGCGTGGGCTGCCGGACGATGTCGAGGTCGCCAACAAAACCGGTGAGATGGATACCGTCGAGAATGATGCCGCCCTTGTCTTCGGCGGACGCACAGATTTTATTCTTGTCGTTCTCTCGGAGGACTGGGACAGCAAGAACACTGCCCAGGAGGAGATTCAGGATCTGGCGGGCATGGTCTACAATTACCTGAACTGAGCAGCCGCTCGGCACACAACCCGGATAAATTCCCGGCAAAGCAGACCGTACCACGTCCTGCGAAAGCCGAACACAGAATCAGGATCAGTTCCAGAAAGGAGCATCTTTATGAGAATCTGGGCGAAGGAATGGCAGAACAGCCATCTGCTTCGGGATCTGACCATAGAGGATACAAGTGACGAAACACGCACGCACAAGGTCTTCCACGCCATCGATGAGATCTGCGAGAAGTTCGACCTCCAGCACCCGATCTGGCTCGACTCCACGATCCGCGATTTCCAGCGGCATGCAAGATGCCGGTTTGGCAAGGATGCCTTTACCGAGGAAGTCCCCTTCGACTACCTGGAGATCCAGGTGCTGGAGGAGGATCACTAAGGCGATGCACTGAACAGTTCTCTATCATGTCAGCAGACTGATTTCAACGCCTCCACAAAAAGCGCCGCCGCAAACTCCGCAGTGGCGCTTTCGCCGTTCCATGTTCTCTTCATGTCCATCTGCAAGGCACATTTCTCCAGCTGCATGTGCTTGCTTTTCCTGCAGAAATCGTTCCTTCGCTTACTGTGCGAGATCACTCATCAGCGCTTCTACAAGCCTGACACTGTGCTCCGCGGCCTTCTTCTCGAAGGTCGCGTAATCGACATAGGCGGAGTTATCCGCTTTGTCCGAGATCGCCCGGACGATGATGAACGGAACACCATTCAGGTACGCCGTCTGTGCGATACCGGCTCCCTCCATCTCGGTGCACCAGCCGTGGAAGGCTTTGATGATCTGATCCTTCTGCTCCTGGCTTGAGACAAACTGGTCGCCGCTGCAGATTCTGCCGCGCCACACCGTGATATCCGGGTTCACGCGATTGCAGGCTGCTTTCGCCTTCTCCGCGAACGCCTCGTCTGCCGGAAATGAAAAAACCTTCATCTGCGGAATCTGCCCAAGTGCGTACCCGAACTCCACGGCATTGACATCATGGTGAACGACGTCAGTCGAGATGACGATGTCGCCGATGTTAATCTCAGCATTCAGAGATCCTCCCACGCCTGTGTTTATGATTCCGTCCACACCAAAATCATCGATCAGAATCTGAGTGCAGACAGCCGCGTTGACCTTGCAGATCCCGGAACGGACAACCACAACCGGCATCCCGTTCAGAACGCCCTCGTGAAACTCCATCCCGGCCTTCTTCA
>CADBZI010000072.1:0-4785 GCA_902799015.1 uncultured Lachnospiraceae bacterium
AAGGTATAATCGTTAACATACGCATCTCCCCGGTTGTAATCTTCCAATGCTCTGCGTTTTTCACGGGTCTGACGCATGAGTTCCGATGCTTCCCGGTATGTAAGATTTGCCCCGTCAATCCAATTCATACTGTGCCCCCTTTGTTGATTGCATTTAGCTGTCACCTTGTCTTTGTTGATACCCGTCTGATTTTTTCGGCAAACTCGGTGCCGCCGTTGTGCACTATGTCATAATCGACAAATACAATCTGCAGTGTGCGTTCTTTGCGGTATACGTTGTATGCAAGTGTGCCGTACAGCGTCATCACAGTATTTACTAATTTGCGATTCAACAAATCATCGCCTATTCCGAATGCGACTGCGTTTCCTAAAGGCGAGAACACCTTGATTCCGTTTTCTCCGATGCGGCCTGCACCTGTCGGCATAAAATTGTTTATTTTATATACGGGTTTGGGGTTTCCTTCGCCGTGCGGTTCGAATTTCTCTTGAAGATCAAGTATTTCCGCAATTTGAGACGCCTCGATTTCATAATCATAGGTGCGTGTATTGCTGTCCGCGCCGTCCGTCAGAAGCGGTCTGACCATCCGGTTCATTTCTTCCCGGAACTTTTCCAGATTGCATTCTTTCATTGTGATGCCGGCCGCGGCCGCATGCCCGCCGTATTTGACAAACAGGCTGTTCACTTGATCCAGCAGGGCTTTCAGGTCAATGTAATCGACAGATCTGCCCGAGCCTTTCATGATTTCGTTATCCGGCTCCGTAAAAACAACGCAGGGCCTTTTGTATTTTTCCGTGACTTTTCCGGCCAGAATACCGACCATTCCGCTGATGACCTGCGCCTTCAAGATCAGGCACGGGTCGTCGTTTAACCGGTTTCGGTCAATATATTCCTGGCAGGCGTTCATTCCTTTAGCTGTCAGGTCTTTTCTCTGATTGTTCAATTCCCTGACCTGCTTTGCCAGAAACTGAATCGCCTTCGGCCTCCAGGACGGATCCACAACCGCATTCTTGATCGGAAGCCGGTTCGCGGGCATCTCATCAATGACGGAAACGTCCAGGTCTCCGTACAGGATCACCGCAAGCGTCCGCGGAATCGGTGTCGCACTCATGACGATGGTGTGCGGCAGGATGCCCTTTTCTTCCAACGTCTGCCTCTGATGAACGCCGAACCTGTGCTGTTCATCCGTGATGACCAGCGCCAGATTCTGATAAGAGATCTTTTCCTGGATCAGTGCATGGGTCCCGATCACCACACATGGCCCGCCTTCCGCGATCTTTTGATATGCGTCTCTTTTTTCCGAGGCTTTCATCGATCCGGTCAGCAGAACGGCCGGTATGTCAAGACCTGCATTCTCACACAGCGCAGAAAATGCTTCGTAGTGCTGGCGGGCCAGCACCTCCGTCGGCACCATCAACGCGCCCTGCATACCCGAGCCTGCGCACTGGATCAGAGCCAGAAAGGCAACAATGGTCTTGCCGGATCCGACATCGCCCTGAATCAGGCGCGCCATCGCCCTCTTCGATGCCAGTTCTCCGGAGATCTCTTCCCAGACCCGCTTCTGCGCACCGGTCAGCTCATACGGCAATGACTGAAGAACCCTTCCGGTCTGCGGGCATTTCCCCAAAGCCGCGGCTCCCATGCGTGCCTCGCGCGCCTTCCGCAGATTCCCGAGCATCAGAATAAAATAGAAGAATTCTTCGAACACGAGCCTGCGCCTGAAACGGATCAGTGCATCCTGATCTTCCGGAAAATGAATGCCCCGCACCGCTGCGTTTCTGTCTTCCAGATCATACGCCGACTTCATGTCCTCCGGAAATGGATCCGCCACGCTCCCGATGCGGTTTTCCCCGAAAAACACTTCCTTCAGAGCCTTGCGCAGTGCATGTTCCGTGAGTCCTCTCACGAGAGGATAGACCGGCTGGAGTGTCTTTCTCAGCCGCTCATAGTCAAAGAGGTCATATACCTTCGGCTGCTGCAGGAAGATCCTCTTTCCCTTGGCCTTGATTCTTCCCCGGAACACATAGGAGGTACCCGGATGCACCTGATTTCTGAGAAACGGCATATTGTACCAGGTGACATCCAGATATACGCCATCCGACAGGATCTTGCCTGTCGTGATCCGAAAGGAATTCAGGTAGCGGACGCTCAGCGCGCGCTCGATCACGCCTTCCACCGCCACAACCTTTCCATCGTCAAAAACAGAAAGGCTGCCTGCGCTGACAGGCGCTTCGAAGGACTCGTATCCTCTGGGATAATACCGGATCAGGTCCTGAACGGTTTCAATACCGGCTCTTGCAAAATTCTCGCTGCTCTTCGGGCCGATCCCTTTCACGGCAGTGATGGGGGATGATTCTGTCATGTATGCTTTCCTCTTAGATCTGCCTGAAATGAATCACGCAGGTGTCCTCGGTCTTTTCGCTCAAGGAAACACCCCGGGAACTCCCGGGGTGCTGTCATTGCAACGCTGTTCAGACAGTCCTTACAGATTATCGGCACGATGCACGTAGCCAAGCTGATCCGGCGTATTCAAAAGCTCTTTCGTCTTTGTGATGCGCGCGTACTTGTCTACGATCTGGGCATCCAGCATAACACCATCCCCGATCTTGGCATGATCCAGTATGATGCTGTTCTTCACGACGGCGCCCTTGCCGATCGTCACGGCTCTGCCGATAATCGAATGCTCCACATGTCCCTCAATATGACAGCCGTTCGCGATCATCGAATCCTTCACCTCGGCGGATTCATAGATACGGGACGGGTTCGTGTCTGTCGTTCTGGTGTAGATCCACCAGCCATCCTGGAACAGGTCTCTCTGGTTCTTCGGATCCAGCATGCTCAGGTTGGACTCATAGTACGACTGAAGATCATCGACAGAAGCAAAGAATCCCTTATGCTGCACACCGCGGATCTCCAGCTCTTCTCTCTTGATCAGGACGCCGAGCATCTGTGACAGAGAGTAGGTGGAAGAATACTTTGCCGTCCGCTGTACCAGGTCAATGAACAGGGACTTCTTCATGATGTAGGTGTCCATAAACACACACTGGCTCTGGCGGTTTCCGCGGTTGATCTCCAGGGACGTGACAACCTGATCCTGATCCACGCCCATCACACGGCAGTTCAGGAAATGATCCTTCGCGTTGTTCACCTTGTGGTAAAGCATCGTTATATCCGCACCGGATAAGATATGCTCATTCAGAAGGTCGCTGAAGTCCTGCTTATAGATCATGTAGCACGGAGCGATGATGACATACTCCTGCGGAAGCTCCTCAATGTGCGCAAGGTTGTCCAGATAGTCGGAAACGTCTGTATTGTAAACCTCATTCTCCATATGATGGTTGCAGTAAAACAGCTGCAGACGGTCTCTCTTGGAGTTGAGATTATAATTGCGGCCGGTTCCCAGATGGTCGGTCAGAGCCTTCGGGTGCTTATTCAGATAGACCTGGATGTTCTTGATCCCGCTGTTTGAGAAGTTCGATACCGGGAAGTCGATGACTCTGAACTTGCCGATAAAGGTAAATGCGCCTGCCGGTCTGTAATCCTGCAGTCCGTATACATTCACACGCCTGGGCGTTGATGTGACGATTCCAAATGCTTTTGCTGCCATGTCAATCCACCCCCTTCACATTCTTTGAGACCAGAATAATGTTCTCGCTGTCCGCGGAACCGACGACTGCGCCTTTTCCAATCTTTACACCGCTGGCGACAATCGCTCTTGTCACGACAGCGCCCTCTTCCACCTTCGCGTAAGGCATCAGGACTGTGTCGATCACCTTCGCGCCGGCCTTGACCGTTGAAAGGGTAGACAGCACGCTGTTTTTCACATATCCTTCCACGGTCGTGCCCTGAGTCAGATAGACACGGTCGATCGTTGCCTCCGGTCCGATGTAAGCCGGAAGGGAAGAAGCATCCTCGGAGTAGATTCTCCAGGTCGGATCGCTCAGATCCAGTTCGTTCTTCTTGTCCAGAAGATCCATGTTTGCTTCCCACAGGGAGTCAATGGTTCCTACATCCTTCCAATAGCCTTCGAAGCGATAGGCAATCAGCTTCTTGTTGTCGGCGAGCATCGTCGGAATGATGTTCTTTCCGAAGTCATGGTCCGAATCCGGATCCTTCATGTCGCTGATCAGAAGCTTGCGCAGGTCTTTCCAGTTGAAAATGTAGATGCCCATGGAGGCAAGGTTGCTCTTCGGATGCGCCGGCTTTTCTTCAAACTCTACGATGTCGCCCGCTTCGTTCGTGTTCATGATACCGAAACGGCTTGCTTCCTTGATCGGTACCGGACGAACCGCGATCGTCGCGTTTGCGCCCTGCTCAATGTGCGCACTGAGCATCTTGTCATAATTCATCTTGTAGATATGGTCTCCTGACAGGATCAGAAGATATTCCGGATTGTACTGATCGATGAAATCGATGTTCTGGGAAATTGCATCCGCGGTGCCGCGGTACACATCCAGTCCCGAATCCGCTTTTTCTCTCGGCGTCAGAACAAATACACCCGCGTCAGCCGAATCCAGGCCCCACCTGGATCCTGCTGCCACATAGCTGTTCAGCAGAACCGATTCATACTGGGTCAGCACACCGACAATATTGATTCCGCTGTTCGCGCAGTTGCTGAGCGGAAAATCAACAATCCGATACTTTCCTCCATAATACACCGCCGGCTTCGCAACCTTGTCGGTGAGCTCGTGCAGTCTGCTTCCGCGCCCGCCGGCGAGAATCATAGCCAGCATATTTCCTTGCTTCATGATACATCGTCCTCCCATACCATAAAAGAAACCCGAAACA
>CADBZI010000072.1:4793-10386 GCA_902799015.1 uncultured Lachnospiraceae bacterium
TTATACGTCATATTCTTGAATTGTCACGAAAAAGTTTTTTTGGGGGGCGGCGCGGCCACCCGGAAGTCTCCGCTCAGGGGGCATCTCATGTACTTGGAGCCGCTGGTTTTGGAGCAGCGCAATCACGCAAAAACCGGAAGCTGCTTGTGCAGTTTCCGGTTTTTGAATGTCTGGTTTTTATTCGATGCTGATGATGTAATAGTACAGCGGCTGTCCGCCGGAGGCGATTTCTACTTCGCAGTCCGGGTATTCTTCGCGCAGTTTTTCGCCGAGCGCTTCTGCGTCTTCCTCGCTGACATCTTTTCCATAGTAGACGGAGATCAGTTCGCTTTCGTCGTCTACCAGTTCCTTTACTGACGCAAAGGCGGTTTCGCAGACTTCGGTTCCGACTGACACGATTCCGGAATCGGCGACTCCCATGATATCGCCTGCGTGGATCGTCTTCTCATCGATCTTGGTGTCGCGCACTGCATAAGTCAGTTCGACTGTCTTCACCAGTCTGATCTCATCCTTCATCAGTGCCGCGTTTTCCTGTACGGACTTGTCCGGAAGGTAGTTGACCAGTGCCGTGATTCCCTGCGGGATTGTCCTGGAGGGAACGACGATGATCTCTTTGTCATGGATCAGGTTCTGTGCCTGCTCCGCTGCAAGGATGATGTTCTTATTGTTCGGCAGTATGAAGACGGAATCTGCGTTGACCTTTGCCACGGCATTCATGATGTCCTGTGTGGAGGGGTTCATGGTCTGTCCGCCTTCAATTACATAGTCTGCACCGAGTTCTCTGAAGATGCTTCCCAGGCCGTCTCCGATGGAAACCGTGACGAATCCGACTTCCTTGTGCGGCATAAAGGCTGCTTCTTCTTCCTCTTCCGGGTCTTTCCTCGGATCCGCCATTGCTTCCTTGAGTTCGTCCTCCTCAAAAATATGCAGCGGATACTGCGGGCGTTCTGTATTATTGATCACATGAATTCTTGACAGGTACCCGAAGTTGAGTGCCTTGGAAAGAATCACACCGGGATCATCCGAATTGATGTGGACCTTCAGTCCTTCCTCACAGCGTTCCGCGGCGACGTCCGCGCCTTGTTCCTCCAGAAATGCTACAAACCCGAGGCGTTCTTCCTTGGAGATGTGCTCCCGGTTTTTCAATATGAATTCGGTACGGTATGCGTACTGTTTTACAATCGGCTCGGCTTCCTCTTCTTCCTCTTCAATTCCGAGGAAGGCATTGAAGCAGCCTTTCATGATCTGCACAAGTCCCTGGCCGCCGGAGTCCACAACGCCGGCTTCTTTCAGTACCGGGAGCATCTCGGGCGTCTGGTCCAGGACCGCCTGCATATGATCGATCACGCCTCTGAAGAAGTCTTCGAGTTCAATCTCCGGGCAGGCGGAAACCAGCTCCTGGGCCTTCTCTGCGCCGGCTTTTGCAACCGTCAGAATCGTTCCTTCCTTCGGCTTCATAACTGCCTTGTAGGCTGTCTCTACCGCTTTCTGAAATGCTCTCGTCGTGTTCTCAGCGTTGATGACAGATTCATTTCTCCAGATCTTACTGCACCCGCGGAACAGCTGGGACAGGATAACGCCGGAGTTTCCGCGTGCTCCTCTTAAGGATCCCGAAGAGATCGCCTTCGATACACTCTCCAGCGTTACCGGATCCAGGTTCTTTACTTCTTCGGCAGCGGACTGGATCGTCAGTGTCATATTTGTTCCGGTATCTCCATCCGGAACCGGAAAAACATTCAGTTCGTTTATCCATTCCTTTTTCAGCTCAAGATTTCTGGCTCCTGCGAGAAACATTTTCGCCATCATCTGAGCATCTATGGTATTTGAATTCAAAGTTTCATCCTCCATGCACGAAAAAAGACGGCATACGCCGGTGCCGTTCGTGCGCAATGGCGATCAATCGATGACTCTTACGCCTTCGACAAAGATCGTTATCTTTTCAATCTCCATGCCGGTAAAAGCCTCCAGCTTATACTGCACGTTGCTGACTAGATTCTCTGCGACCGCGGAGATGCTTACTCCATAGGACACGATCACATGAAAATCCAGTTCAATCCGGTTTCCGTTCATCCTTACCGCGATTCCGTGACCCAGATGTTCTCCTTCATGCTGACGCTGGCCATGCCTACGATCCCGAAGCACTCAACCGCAACAGAGCCGGCATATGTCGCAATCACATTTGAGTCAATCACAATCGCACCAAGTTTCTTATTCATGCGAACACTCATGGAATCCCTCCTTCTATAAAATCATCATTATCTTAACAGAGAACGATCTGTTTGAAAAGGTCTTGTCTTTCCGAAAAACATAGTTGCAATGACTCTTCAGTTCTGTTACAATACTCAAGTCGCGGTTTAGATAGGAGGTGCTAGAGATGGCCAGATGTGCAATTTGTGACAAGGGTGCCCACTTCGGTAACAATGTCTCTCATTCCCACAGAAGAAGCAACAAGATGTGGAAGTCGAACATCAAACATGTTACCGTCAAGGTGAACGGTGCTAACAAGAAGATGTATGTCTGCACTTCCTGCCTGAGATCAGGCAAGGTTGAGCGTGCATAAGTCAGATTGTATGAAGAGCGATAAAGAATAAAGAGCTGATGCGATTATGCAGCAGCTCTTTTCAGTTATGTCACAAAAGAGCTGGTGCAGATCTGCACCAGCTCTTTTTATGCCGTTTATGTGATTCTTCTTGGTTAGAAGGTCTTCTCTTCTTTTGCGGCTTCCTGCATGACGGCGTCTTCTTGCGGTGTGGTCTTCGTCTTGTTGCGGGAGGAAAACCGTTCGATCAGCTCCGGCGCCATATCGATGATCTTTGTCAGACTGTCCTGACTGCGGACATTCACCAGGCGGGTTGCCCCGTCCTTGATGATAAGAAGGGCTGACGGTGACATCTTTCCGCCCATTCCGCCTCCGCCGTTTCTGCGGTCCTTCTCATTCTTCGTTGAGGCAAGCAGGCCGAATGAAACATCCATCAGGGGGAGGATGACGGTGTCGCCGATCCGGATCGGATCACCCACACAGGTCTTACTGGTCACAAAATTGTCCATCCCCTTAAAGAGCGTCTCTACATTTCCCTGAAAATGATCTGCCATTGTGTTTCCTCCGATCTGTATCTCTCTGATTCCTTTTTATGCGGCTTCCTCTACCCCACTTTTTGCCAGCTGACTTGCAGCTTTTTTGCGAAGCCCACCCGGTCCGCGATGCGAGGTTTTGTTTTTGTCTTTTCCGCGAATCTGTCTCAGCAGCGTCCGGAATTCCTTATCCAGGATCAGGCGGATGCCTACCCAGATCAGGCGGTATGCCCTGATCTGTCCTGTCGCAAGGGTATCCGTATCCAGCACCAGTTCATAGAAGTCAGGCTCTATATCATACCCTGTTCCGGCCTCCGGCAGCAGAACATAGAGCAAACCCGTAAGCTCTCCGGTCAGATCCGGAGAACCCGTTCCGAACCGGATGTATCCGGTAATTTTTCTCGGCGCATATCCGCGTATCAGATAGCGCAGGTATCGGATGCCCTTTCCTAACATATGCTCTGCTTCGATGCTGAGAAAAGGATCTGCCTTTTTTTGCAGGGCATCGTATTTTCTGCAGAGCTGATCCTGGATGCTGTCGATCTTGTCGTATACCTCAGCCGGAAGCTGGGGAATCTGCAGGATCAGTCCGAGTACTTTGTTCAGAATCCGGGCGATAAGGTTCATCATTCTGCCCAGGAGGCCCGGCTTTGTCTTTGACTTAGTGTTGTCTGCAGTCTTCTTCCCGGATGCGGCTTTCGGGGCTGTGTTCTCCGAAGCCGGTTCTTCAGATGCGGCTTTCGGAGCTGTGTTCTTCGAAGTCGGTTCTTCAGCTGCAGCCTTTGGGGCTGTGCTGTCCGCAATTGTTTCTTCGGATGCGGCCTTTGAGGCTGTGCTGTCCGCAATTGTTTCTTCGGATGCAGGCTTTGGAACTTCGCTTTCCGAAGCCGTTTCTTCGGATGCGACGTTCGGAGCTGTACTTTCCGCAGTCGTGCTGTCTGTATCCTCCTCTTTTTTCAGGAAGTACAGTGTCTTCAGCTTGAATCCTGCTGCGCGGATTACCGCTTTTCCATGCATCTGCTTCACGGTCAGGTCTGCGCGGATCAGATGCAATAGCCAGGTCATCCGCCCATCTATTTCCAGCAGATCCTTCTGTTTCCTGACATGCAGCCGATATCGCATCGGAACAAACAAAAGCAGAAGGAACACGGTAAGCAGGATTGCAAGAAGAACCAGCAGGATTATGCCGATTATCTTCAGGATTGTCAGTATCACATGCATCATCCATGCTCCTCGGACAGCCAGGCTCTGATGTTCGCGTCTTTCCGATCCGCCCAGACATCGCGAACGATCGCCTCCACGATACTCTCCGCCTCTGTCTTTCCGTATGCCAGGCCGACAATCATCAGGCAGTTCTTTCTGACATACGAATGGCGGAATTCTTTTGCGGATAGTATCTCCAGCTGACAGTTCTCATTCGCCGGTACAAGCACGACATAGGCGCCTGACGGGTACGCTCCGCTGTCAATCGCTTCGATCAGACTGTCTTTTCTTGCCTGGGCCACGCGGCCGATATACAGATTCTGATACCAAACCATCTGATCCGTCCCTCATCAGCCCCATTTGTTCTGGCGCTTCAGCTCCAGGTAATCATTGTATCCCTTCTCAAGGATCATCTTCTCGTTGGAAAACTTCAGAAGATGGTACGCCTCATGGAACTTGTAGAATCCGGAATCCACAAAGTATTCCTCTCTCTGCGGCTTCGAATAATAGCTCTCTCCGCGCATCAGATACCAGTGAACTACCTTCTCCACGGTATTCTGCGGTACATTAAAAGAGTACTGGCTCTTCCCGATATACTGTACAATCTCCGCCTTCGCGCCGGTTTCCTCCCGTACTTCGCGAAGTGCCGTCTGGTCGTATTCTTCCCCCTCTTCGACGGTTCCTTTTGGCAGAACCCATCCTTCATAACGGTTCCGATAACTCTTATACAGGACAAGAATCTTGCCCCGGAATATGACCACACCGCCACAGCTTGTTGCCTCAATCATTGCAACGCCTCCTGTCTGTGTCCCGGTTGTTTTTGTGATTTCTGCCGCGCCTTCTGATGCGGAGCAGTCCTTTCGTTCTCTGCTGCTCATGCGATCATGTGCTCATACGGTCATATGATCCATCGCATATTGCCGTGTTCCAGTATACCTTACTTTATTCCAATTATCCATAAAAGAATGTGTCAAGAATCTGTTTCGCAATGGGAACAGCCGTCGCGGATCCGGTTCCGCCATCCTCCGCGATGACCGCCACTACGATATGCGGTTCAGAGGTCTGCGCGAATCCGCAGAACCAGGAGTGCGTGCCTGTTACTCCGTCTTTCTCATATTCCGCACTGCCTGTCTTTCCCGCTACCGTATATCCATTTCCGGACAAGGCTGCCGCGGTACCGCTCTCGGCGGTTCTCTTCATATACTCCGTAAGGATCCCGGCTTCATCCGGCGTAAGAAGCTTTTTATAGATCTCGGGGTCAAACTGCTTTACAACCGACCCGTCATTGGTCTCGATATGGTCCACATAGTACGGCCGC